>JASHUI010000417.1:0-7900 GCA_030040095.1 Streptosporangiaceae bacterium
TGACGCTCACCTACCCGGCCCTGGCCCGCGCCGCCCAGATCCTGTGGCTGGTGACCGGCGCGGACAAGAAGGAGCCGCTAGCCAGGCTGCTCGCGGGCGACCGGTCCATCCCGGCGGGACGGGTGGAGGCGGCGTCCTCGCTGGTCCTCGCGGACTCCGCCGCCCATCCGGCCGGCTAGGAGGGCGGCCGACACAAGGTTCTCGTAGTGGATGGCCTGCTCCCCGGTCGGCTCTCTTCGGTTCCAGGCACCCGCGCGGGCCCCATCGTGGCGGCGGCAGCCGCCGCCCTTTTTGTTGTTCGCACAAACGATGTGATCGCGAGGCGGCTGCCTCACGCGTCGACCGGAATCACCCCAGAATCTCACCTATCAGCAGGTCAAAGCCGCAATGGCCACTGGCGTACTAGGTTCTGCGTTACGTTGTGGATGGTGTGAAAGCGCCCAGTGCTGTTGCAGTTCCAGCACCACAGCGGCCCGTATGACCTGCAACCCGGGAGGATGGCATGGAATCTGGAATCGCTCACTCGCCTGGAGACGCCGGGGCCCTGCGGCCGGGTTCGCCTCGGCGGAAGTTACTTCAGGGAGCCGGGCTGGCTGGCGCGGCCGGCGTCGCCGGGGCGCTGCTGCGCAGCACTTCCGCCAGCGCTGCGTCCACTGCCAACCCCAACATAATGTACTACGCCGGCTCCGGTGGGTCAGCGGATGACCTCACTCCACTCCAGACGGCGGTAACCAGCTGGAACACCACCTACGGCGAGTACCCCTCGCTTATCGTCTTCTCCGGGATCGTGTGCCTTTCCGCGACGTGGTCTCCGCAGCAGGGGATTAACATCGCCGGAGCCGGCTATCAGCTCAACAGGTTCAGCGGTCTCGGTGGGCCGGATTTCGTCGGCGCCATTATCGCGCCGTATACGACCACGCAGTCTGGGCCACTCATCGAGTTCGGAACCTACGGATCGGGCTGGGGATCTTCGCCGTACGGCGAGCAGCCGCACATCACTAACCTCGGATTCTGCGGACGGCAGAAGGGCGTGTCGTCAAACAGCTCCGTGCCAGGCTTGCTCGCGATCGCGGCGGAGGACGTTGCGGACGGCAAAATAGAGCAATGCTCATTCGAGGGCTTCGACCAAGACGCCACGGGCTCGGGCGGCGTGCTCGGGGGATGCGTGCGGGTCGAGTCTTCCGGCACGGGGTCGTACACGTCGGAGGGGTGGCGCATTCACAGCTGCCAGATGGTCAACTCGGCCTACGGAGTCATCTTCCTCGGCCCGAATTCGACGGACTGCGAGATCCACGACCTGCACACGAACTCCGTCTTCTTCTCCGTGGTATTGGGCCTCGGCTCGTCGGACAACGCCGGCGGCGCCATCCTCTCCGACTGCCACTTCGTCGGGGGCACGCACGCGGTGGGCTCGGACCTCGCAGGTTCCTCCCACTCCACCGAGGACTTCCCCACTACGAAGTCCCACATCTACGTCGGCCCGGGCCCTGCGGGTTCGTGCAACTGGAGGATCAGCAACTCATATCTCGACAACCCTGAGGATCCGAGCGCGATCCACGTCTACATCAACTCGCTCGGCGCCCAGATAATCGGCAACTACTTCCTCGCCGGCAGCAACCAGAACGGCCCAGCGTTCATAGCCTGCGCCAACACGACCACGCTCAGTAGCCACGGGCCGGACTGCACGATCGTTGCCAACGTGTTCGACCAGGGTTCGAGCGCGACGGGCAGCCCAGGGATGTGGGCGATGGCGCAGTTCAACTTCCTCACCCTGCCATCTCAGCCGGAAGTCGGGATCGCGCGCAACAACCGGTTCCGAGCGGGCGGGAGTGCGATGGTTGATCGCGTCGATACGGGGGTGACCGTGACGAACAACTCTGCGACCGTGACTGACCCGAGCTGCAAGACAACCGACCTTCACGCGCTCGTGAACGCCACCCACTTTCCTACGGGCTCGTACATCACCTCAGTCACGGCTGGCACGTCGTTCGTCGTCTCCAACGAAGCGACATCGAGTTCTTCGCAGATAACCATCTACCCGTGTCCCGGCATCGTCGATTCTGCGGGCAACCCCTTCACATTGCCGCAATCGAACGCGCTCGGCTACTTCGAGCAACCAACACTGCCCCAGTAGTCGCTATATCGGTCAGATCCCTTCCCGGTCCTTGCGACTCCCAGTCGGCCAGAGACCCATACCTTGGTGGGTTCGGCCGGCTAGGACAAAGGCGAACCTGTTGGCGAACAAGACCCGGGCCATCCGCGCCTGGGCGAAGAAACATAAGGTGCGGCTGTGCTTCACGCCGACGAAGCGCGCCGCATCCGCGGCGTAAGCCAGCAACGCTGGGGGCGGCCCAAGGCCAAAGCCGCATGACCGACACAGCGAACGTTCATGGACAGCCCACTAGCGCTGGCCCGGGGCCGGGTGCAGGGTGCGCCGCTCGACGCTCTCCCCGCGCCCGATCAGCACCATCGTGACCATCTCCGGCGGGAACAGCCCGTGCTCCACCACGCCGGGCAGCGACGACAGCCGGGCCGCCAGCGCCGCCGGGTCGCCGACGTCGCCGCGGTAGTCCGCGATCACCCCGCCGTCGGGGCTCGGCGGGACGTCGCGCAGCGTTGCCGGCCCGAGGTGGCGCAGGGTGGCGGGCAGGCCGAACCGGAGCAGCTCGACCGGGACCGGCGGCGTCAGCGTGCCCACGCATTTGGTCGAGTCCGCGATGACCACGAACTGGGCGGCCGCGGCCGCGATGATCTTCTCCCGGGTATGTGCCGCCCCTCCGCCCTTGATCAGCCAGCCGCTGTCGGCGATCTGGTCCGCCCCGTCGATCGCGATGTCCAGGCGATCCACGGAGTCGAACGGGTCGACGATCAGGCCGAGCTCGCGCGCCTCCCGCTCGATATGCGGCGCGGCGGCCACGCAGCGGATCGACAGCCCGCGGCGGGCCAGGGCCGGCAGCAGATCCTCCGTGGTGGTGCCGGAGCCGAGGCCCACGGCCATGCCGTCGCGCACGAGCTCCGCGGCCGCCTCGGCCGCCACCTGCTTCTCCCGTTCCCTGTCCACGTCTGCATAGTCTGGCACGGCCGCGTCCCCGGCGACCGCGGCCGATAGGGTGGCGCACGTGAGCACACCGCCGGTCCGCCTGCTGCTCGCCGATGTCGACGGCACGCTGGTGACCAACGAGAAGGTTCTCACTGCCCGCGCCATCGAGGCGGTGCGCAAGCTTGGCGAGGCCGGCGTGCTGTTCGCGATCACCAGCGGCCGCCCGCCCCGGGGCATGTCCATGCTCATCGAGCCGCTGCGCCTGACCACGCCCATCGCCGCCTTCAACGGCGGGATCTACACCCGCGATGACATGACCGTCATCTCGGAGCAGGACATCCCGGCCGATGTGGTCGCGCCCGCGATCTCGCTGCTGGAGTCCTCCCGGCTGGACGTCTGGCTCTACCGGGGGGCCGACTGGTACGTGCGCGACCTGAACGGGCCGCACGTGGCCAGGGAGCGGGCCACCGTGCGGTTCGATCCCGTGCTGGTCGCCGGGTACGACGACCTGACCGAGGGCGTCGTCAAGATCGTGGGTGTCAGCGACGACCTGGACGCCGTCGCCGCCGCGGCCGACGCCGCGCGGGACCGGTTCGGTGATCACGTATCCGCGGCCCGCTCGCAGCCGTACTACCTCGACGTGACCCATCCCGACGCGAACAAGGGCTGCGTGGCCAAGTACCTGTCGGCCAGTTACAAGCTCGCGCCCGAGCAGATCGCCACCATCGGCGACATGCCCAACGATGTGCTCATGTTCGCCCATTCCGGGCTGTCCATCGCGATGGGCAATGCCAGCCCCGAGGTGCAGCGTGCCGCCCGGCGGGTGACCGCGTCCAACCAGGACGAGGGCTTCGCGAAAGCGGTCGAGCGGTACATCCTGAGCACCGACCGGACGGCGTAGACCCGGCCCGGCGGCGCGACCGGCTGGATCCGAACTAGCCGTATTGAGGATGTAGCGCTGCGTCTAACCGGGAAAGCCTTGACTTATGTCGCAGACCGGTCGGCCGGCCGACCTCACGCAGGAACCCGCCACCGACGGGCCGCCCGCGCCTGCTGGGCCGCCCGCGAAAGGGGAAACCATGGGAAAAGAGGCACGCATCGCGCTGCTCCTCGCGGGTGCTTCCTGCTTGCTGGCCGCAATGATCGACTGGATCGTGTCGGAGCTGCAGTAGCCGGCGCCGCACCCTGCGATCCGAGGCCCGGCCCGGGAGATGACGTGACGCAGGACGCGGTGCTGCTGGCCGGGTCGCTCGGCCTCGGCCACGAGATGATGGCGCGCAGCTGCGCCGGACTGCTGGAGCGGTCCGGCTGGCGTACCCGCAGCCTCGACTGCATGTCCCTGATGGGGCGGGTCAGCGGCGGCGTCGGGATGCGGCTTTTCGACCGGCTGGTCACGATCCCTGGCCTGTATGACGGGCTGCATTTCGCCCACCTGCGCACCGGAAGCCACCTGGCCCGCCTGATGGACCGGACGGCCACCGCCAGGCTGGTGCCGGCCCTGCGCGCCGAACTGCGGCGCCAGCCCGCGGACCTGCTGTTCAGCGTGTTCGCGACCGGCGCGTCGGCGGCGGCCAGGCTCGGGGCGCAGATGCCCGGGCTGCGCACGGTGGTGCTATGCACGGACGTCACCGTGCACCGGATGTGGGTCTCGGAAGGGACCGACCTGTTCCTGGTGACCTCGCCGGCCGCCGCGGAATCGGTCCGGCGCTACCTGCCCCGGGCCCGGGTGGCGGTCGTGCCGCCCCCGGTGCGCTCGGCCTTCTATGCCGCGCCGTCCCAGGAGCGGGCCAGGGCGGCGCTGGGCGTGCCGCCGACCGACTTCTGCGTGCTGGTCATCGACAGCGGCTGGGGATTCGGGCCGCTGGTCGAGGGGGTCCGCGCGCTCGCCGACGCCGGGGTGCACGTCCTGGCCGTGGCCGGCCGCGAACGGGCCATCGAGCAGCGGCTGAGGAAGCTGGCCGCCGCCACGCCCCGGATCACGCCGTTCGGCTTTACCGACCGGGTCCCCGAGCTGATGGCCGCCGCCGACGTGGTCGTGGCCCTGCCGGGCGCCACGACCTGCAGCGAGGCCCGGGTGGTCGGCCGGCAGCTGCTGCTCCTCGACGTGATGCCAGGTCACGGCCGGGACAACCTGCTGCACGAGCTGGAGCAGGGCGGGGCCCACGTCTGCGTGCCCACTCCCGCCGGGGTGACCGCCAGCGTGCTGGCCCTGCGGGACCAGGTGATTCCCGCCCCGCTGAACGGCCCGGCCCAGCCGGCCCGAGAGTGGGAGCCGGCCTACGCGCAGGCCCTGCAGAGCATCGGCCTCGACCTGCGGCTCCCGGTCCCGGCCGTGGCCGGGATCGCCGACCTGATCGCATCCCCGCCCCAGCTCGGACCGGTCGCCTTACCGCTAGCGATGCCCTGAGAGGAGTCAGTCCCGATGATGCGCACGCTCTTTCTCAATCCTCCCTCCTACGAGGGCTTCGACGGCGGCGCCGGCGCGCGGTACCAAGCCAGGCGGGAGATCCGCTCGTACTGGTACCCGACCTGGCTCGCCCAGCCCGCCGCCATGGTCCCGGGCAGCCGGCTTGTCGACGCGCCGCCCGCGGGGCTCACCCTGGACGACATCACCCCGCTGGCTCGCGGCCACGATCTGGCCATCGTGCACACGAGTTCTCCCGCCTTCGCCGGCGACGTCAAGGTGGCCGAGGCGCTCAAGGCGGAGAACCCGGCGCTGCGGGTCGGCTTCGTGGGAGCCAAGGTCGCCGTCGAGCCGGAGCGCTCGCTGCTGGCCTCCCCGGCCATCGACTTCGTGGCCAGGGAGGAGTTCGACTTCACCATCGCCGAGGTGGCCGCCGGACGTCCGCTGGATTCCGTGCACGGCGTGAGCTACCGGGGCCCCGGCGGCCAGGTGGTGCACACCAGGGACCGGGCGATCCTGGAGGACATGGACCGGCTGCCGTTCGTGACTCCGGTCTACAAACGGGACTTGCGGGCCGAGGACTACTCGATCGGCTACCTCCGGCATCCGTACATGTCGCTGTATACCGGCCGGGGATGCCGGTCCAGGTGCACGTTCTGCCTGTGGCCCCAGACCGTCGGCGGGCACCGCTACCGGACCCGCAGCGTGGCCAACGTGCTGGCCGAGGCCGAGGTCGTGAAGGCGCTCTTCCCGCAGGTCAAGGAGCTGTTCTTCGACGACGACACGTTCACCGACGACCGGCCGAGGGCCGAGGCCATCGCCCGCGGGCTGGCCAGGCTCGGCATCACCTGGTCGTGCAACGCCAAGGCCAACGTCCCGCGCGAGACCCTGGCCGTGCTGCGGGACAACGGCCTGCGCCTGGTCGTCGTGGGCTACGAATCGGGCAGCCAGCAGATTCTCAACAACGTGAAGAAGGGCCTGCGGGTGGACCGGGCCCGCCGCTTCGCCCGGGACTGCAAGGATCTCGGGATCACCGTGCACGGGACGTTCATTCTCGGCCTTCCCGGCGAAACCAGGCAGACCATCCAGGAGACGATACGGTACGCCCGCGAGGTGAACCCGCACACGATCCAGGTCTCGGTCGCCGCTCCTTATCCCGGGACCGAGCTGTACCGGAAGGCCGCCGAGAGCGGCTGGATTCCCGAGGACGACGACGGCGCCGGGCTGGTCAGCCAGGGAGGCACCCAGCTGGCGACCCTGTCCTATCCGCACCTCGAGCGAACCGAGATCCTGGAATCGGTCGACGCTTTCTACAAGAGGTTCTACTTCCGCGCCGGGAAGCTGGCCGAGATGTCTGCCGAGCTGCTGCGTCAGCCGGACATGGCGGCCCGGCGGCTGCGCGAGGGCGGCGAGTTCGTCCGCTTCCTGAGCCGCCGTGCCCGAACACCCGCAGCGCCTTGAGCTGCCGCCGACCACGGGGGGTCCTGGTTCATGCGTGTTCTGCTCGTACATCCCAGTGCGCTGATGTACTCGGAGATCTTCCTGCGGCTCGAGCCGCTGGGGCTGGAGCGCGTGGCCGCCGCGGCGCTGGCCGACGGTCACGACGTCCGGTTGATGGACCTGCAGGTCTACGACCACGACGACCTCGAGCGCGAGGTCATCGAGTTCCGGCCGCACGCGGTGGGCTTCAGCCTCAACTACCTGGCCAATGTGCCGGAGGTCGTGAACCTGGCCAAGCGGATCAAGGTCATGCGGCCCGGCTGCACGGTGTTCGTGGGCGGGCACAGCGTGTCGTTCGTGGCCGAGCAGGTCCTCGACCACGCCGACGGCGCCATCGACGTGGTGCTCAAGGGCGAGGGCGAGGTGGGAGCGCCCGCGCTGCTCGCCGCCCTGCCGGATCGCGCCATGGCCGACGTGCCCGGGGCGGTCACCATGGACGGGCCCGGGAGCCCTCCGGCGATGGTGCACAGCCTCGACGATCACCTGCCGGCCCGGCATCTCGGCGGACGCCGCCGCAAGTACTTCATCGGGGTGATGGACCCGGCGGCATCGATCGAGTTCACCCGCGGCTGTCCCTGGGACTGCTCGTTCTGCAGCGCCTGGACCTTCTACGGCCGCAGCTACCGTCGGCTGTCACCGGAGGCAGCGGTGGAGGACATGACCCGGATCAGGGAACCGGGCGTGTTCATCGTGGACGACGTGGCGTTCATCAAGGCCGAGGAAGGCGACGAGATCGCCAGCCAGCTCGAGCGGCGCCACATCCGCAAGCAGTACTACCTGGAAACCCGGTGCGACGTGCTCGTCCGCAACGAGGAGGTGTTCCGCCGCTGGCGCCGCCTCGGGCTCAACTACATGTTCCTCGGCCTGGAAGCCCTGGACGAAGAGGGGCTGCGCCAGTTCCGGAAGCGGACCACACCCAAGATCAACAACAAGGCGCTGGAAATCGCCCGGTCCAT
>JASHUI010000418.1:0-6255 GCA_030040095.1 Streptosporangiaceae bacterium
TCCTGACGGCGCCGTGGTCGGCGTGGCACACCAGCCTGTCGCACTCCGGCGGGGTCATCGCGGTGGCGGTCAGCCCCGCGCGGCCGGTCGGCGTCGATGTCCAGCGGGTGCTTCCGGGCCTGGACGTGACCGGCATGTCCGCGCGCTTCTTCCCGCCCGGCGAGGCCGAATACGTGGCGGCGGGGGGCGACCCGCGCGCCCGGGCGGACCGGTTCGCGCGGCTGTGGGTCCGCAAGGAGGCGGTGGTCAAGGCCGCCGGCGGGCGGCTGTGGCCCAATCTCAGGACCGGCGTGCACGGTCGCGGACTGGTCGACTGCGCCGAGCCGGCCGGTCTTTACCGGGTGACCGGGCTCGCAGCGCCGGGCGGTTACCGCGCGGCGGTGGCGCTCGCGGGCGAGGCGCCCTACGCCCTCGAGGCCTGCGACTGGCCCCTCAGGGGACCTTCGCCACCGCCTCGATCGCCGTCCGGAGCTGGCCCGCGGTCGGCTGCACCGCGAGGTCGAGCTGGCGGGCGAACGGGAGCACCGCGCCGTCCGGCCGGGTGACCCGCTTCGGCGGCGCGATCAGGCGCATCTCCTCGGCCGCGGTCGCGATGATCTCGCCGCCGATGCCGCAGGTCCGGTTGGAGTCGTCGATGACGACCAGGCGGCCGGTGCGCTGCAGCGAGGCGGCCAGCCCGGGCCAGTCGAACGGGTACAGGGTGCGCGGGTCAAACACCTCCACCGAGATCCCGGTGGAGGCGGCGAGCTCGTCGGCGACCTCGAGCGCGTCGTGCACCAGGTGGCCGACGGCCACCACGGTGACATCGGTGCCCGGCCGGTGCACCCGGCCGACGCCGAGCGGCACCGGGGCGAGCGCGGCGAAGTCGACGTTCTCGCGCCGGTCCGCGGCGCCCGCCGGGGCGAACAGGATCACCGGATCGTCGTCCCTGATCGCGCTGACCAGCAGCCCGTACGCGTCCGTCGGCGTGGCCGGCACCACGGTCTTCACGCCGACGTGGGCGAACAGGCTGTACGGATGGTCGGAGTGCTGCCCAGCCCAGCCGGCCCGCGACCCCGATCGCGGCAGCACGTACGTCACCGGGACGCTGACCTGGCCGCCGGTGATCAGCGACATCTTGTGCGCCTGGTTTGCGATCTGCTCGAACACCAGGTACAGCAGCGCCGGTATCTGGAACTCGACCACGGGCCGGGAACCGGACATGGCCGCGCCGGTCGCGAAGCTGGTGAACGCCTGCTCCGAGATCGGCATGTCGAGGACCCGCTCGGGCCCGAACCGCTGCAGCAGCCCGGTGGTGACGTTGCTCACCGCGACCCCGATGTCCTCGCCGAGCACGCACACGGCCGGGTCGCGTTCCATCTCGGCGCCGAGCGCCCGGTTCAGCGCCTTCAGGTAGGACAGGATCGGCATCAGGCCGTCCCCGCCCGGCTGCGCAGCCCGCTGGAATACAGGTAGTCGAGCGCGCCGGACGGGTCCGGCTCGGGGCTCGCGGCCGCGAACCGCTCCGCCTCGTCCAGCCGCGCCTCGATCTCGGCGTCGATCCGCGCGCGCACCGGCTCAGGCACCCGCGCGGCCTGGATCTCCACCGGGTCGCGGGCGGTCCCCTCGGCGATCTCCTCGGCGGTCCGGTAACGCGGCTGGGCCCGGTGCTCCCAGGTGTGATGCGCGTCCCACCGGTAGGTCAGGCATTCGAGGAACATCGGGCCGTCCCCGCCGCGGGCCCGGGCCACCGCCGCGGAAGCGGCCTCGAGCACCCGCTCCGGATCCATGCCGTCGATGGTCTGCGCCGGGATCCCGAACGCCGCGGCCCGGCCGGTGATCGTTCCGGCCGTGGCGTCCTCGACCCGCATCGACGTCGCGAACCCGTTGTTCTCGCAGACGAAGACGACCGGCGCCCGCCACAGCGAGGCCAGGTTCAGCGACTCGAGCAGGACGCCCTGGTTGACCGCGCCGTCACCGAAGAACGTGACCACGACCCGGTCGTGCCCGGCCCGGCGCTGCGACCAGGCCGCCCCGGTGGCGATCGCGCCCGAGGCGCCGACGATGGCGTTGGCGGCGATGATGCCGGCGCCGACGTCGGCCGCGTGCATCGAGCCGCCGCGGCCGGCGTTGAGCCCGGTCTCGCGGCCCGCCAGCTCGGCGAACATTCTGGCCGGGTCGGCGCCCTTGGCCAGCACGTGGCCGTGGCCGCGGTGGGTGCTGGTGATGAGGTCGTCCGGCCGCAGCGCCGCGCAGACGCCGGCCGCGACGGCTTCCTGGCCGATGTAGGGATGGATCCCGCCGGGGATCAGGCCGCTGCGCACCGCCTCGATGGCCCGCTGCTCGAACCGGCGGATGAGCCGCACGGTCCGGTACAGGCCGGCGGCGTCGGCCGACGACGCCTCGGGCAGCACCTGCGGCTCGGTCACTACGCCACCCGCACCCGGCCGCCGATCGCGGCGAAGATGCCGTCCCACAGGCGCAGCCGCGCCTCGAGTGCCCGGTTGACCGCCCCGGCGCACTCGGCCCAGCGCGCGTCGTCGTCGCCGCACAGGTCGGCGAGCATCTGCATCGCCATCGGCGTGTGTTCCTCGTCGTCGACCTGGATGTGCCGGGCCAGGTAGTCGACGAACGTGCTGAGCGATCCGAGGCGCTCATTGACGTCGACGACCTGCTTGAACATTTCCGGGATCAGGTCTTCGCGACCGAACGCGAACGCAGCGGCCTGCACATGGACCGGAGAGGACTCGATGAACCCCCAGGTGGTCCTCATGAACTCGGCGGCCGGCCCCGGCACGCCGGCCGTCTCGATCGCCGTTAACACCGGCTGCCCGGCCCGGATCAGGTCGATGAAGCCGTTGACGACCGAGGTGTCGGCGCCGGCCTGGGTCATCCCGGCCATGTAGAGCTCGAAGTGGCTGATGAAGCCGCCGCCGAGCTCGTCGCTCTCCTCGACCAGCACGATGTCGTTGATCAGGCGGCGGCTGCCGGCCGGGCCGGTCGGCACCCACGGCACCTCGACGCAGGTCAGGTTGCGCTGCAGCGACTTGAGCAGGGACATGAAGTCCCACACCGCGAACACGTGATGCTCGAGGAACGTGCGGATCGCCCCGTGGCTGTCCAGCGAGGCGTAGACCGGGTGGGTGACGACCCGGCTGCGGACCTCGCTGATCTGCTCCTCAAGGCGGTCGATACCTGGATGCCGCTGGCCCCAGTCGTAACGCGACATGGCTGACCCTCCTGCTGGCCGTGTCCGTCAGGCGGACGTCTCGTGGTTACGCCATAGAACAGGGAAAAACTCCGGATCGGCGTAGTCCGGGCGGCCGTCGGGCAGCTGCCGGACCAGCGCGTCGTGGTTGTACGCGAGCACCTCGCCGGTGCTGAGCATGAACCGGCGGTAGGCGTTGCCGCCGTCCTGGAGGTGGAGCGACACGGCCCGGCGGGGCCGCTCGCTCCGGTTGGGACCGCTGCCGTGGTAGATGCGGCAGTGGTGGAAGCTCATGTGGCCCTTGGGTATGACCATCGGCACCTTGACTACCCGGGCGTGGTTGTACCTGGCGTTCTCCTCGAGCAGCCGCTCCAGGTCGGCCGCTGCCCGCTGAGCGAAATGCCTGGTCACCGAGTCATTCCGGCCGATCTCCCGCCACCGGTGACTGCCGTCGATCATCGTGATCGTGCCCATCTCCTCGCCGCAGTCGTGGAACGGTATGAACGCGGTCAGCATGGACTCCGAGGTCGACGACGACCAGTAGTGCTTGTCGAAATGCCAGGGCACGATGTTGCTGGGCTCGGTGGCCGTCGGCGGCTTGTAGATCAGCGTCGACTGAAACACCCGGATCTCGTCGGCCTGCGCCAGCCTCGCGGCGACCGCGCCGATCAGCGGCTTGCACAGCAGCCTGGCCAGGCCGTCGTGCTCGTAGTGGACGTAATCGTTGTGGCGCTGCACGTTGCCGTGCGAGCGCTCCCAGTAGGCCAGGCTCGCAGGGTGCGCCCGCAGCGTGCGGTCCCGCTCGCCCGCGTAGTACCGCTCGCTGGCCGCCACCAGCGCGTCGACCTCGTCGTCGGTGAGCAGCTTCTTGCTGAGGTACCAGCCGTGCTCGGCGTAGAACGCGACATCGTCATCTGTCGGCAGCAGCGAGCGTTCCTGCGCCGTCAGCGGGGAGGTGACTGGGAAACTCACGGGTCATTCCTTCCTCGTCGGGCCTCCGTGGTCCGGTCAGCCGCGGCTCGTGCCAACCGTGTCGCGGATCTCGGCGAGTTCGCGTTCCTTGGCCGCGTACAGCGCCGGGATATTGCTCGTGCCGAAGGTGCGGGCCCCGTGCCGGTCGATGAGCTCGGCGAAGTAGGTCCGGCGGATGTGCGTGGACTTGGTGAATATCTGGAACATCTGGCCCCAGTGATCTCGGTCGACCAGGATGCCGAGCGGTCGCAGCGCCTCCACCGAGATGTCGGTTCGTCCCAGGCGCGGGCCGAGCATGTCGTAGTAGACCGACGGCGTCACCGCGAACTCGACGCCCCGGTCGGCCAAGGTCCGGACGGCGCGCACGATGTCCTTGGTCAGGTACGCGACGTGCTGCACTCCGGGGCCTTCGTGCCAGGCCAGGAAGTCGTCGATCTGGCCGTGGCCCCGGGTGACATCCGGCTCGATGATCGTGAGGGTCAGGCCGCCGGAGGGGCTCTGCACCACCTTGGAGTTCATGCCCTGGTTCCCGAGCTCGATGTACTCGCCGAACGTGACCGCCAGGCCGAACACCCGCTGGTGGAAGGCGATGGTGGAGTCCAGCTCGCCCGCTGGCACGCACACCGCCAGGTGGTCGATGCGGCGGAGCAGGTCCGACCCGGCGCCGCCGCCCGCGCCCGGCTTCATCTCGATCACGCCGGGCTGGAACTCGGTGTCGTCGCCGCTGCGCTCGACCAGGCGGTAGCCGACGTCGCCGATGCCGCTGACCTCCGCCGTGACCACGCGGGCCCGGTCGTTCTCCCACGCGCGGGGCGGGCGGAGGCCGGCCGCCCCGGCCGCGGTCACCTCGTCGTACCCGGCCGCGGCCCGGCCGGTGCGCAGCGCTATCACGGCCACGCCGTCGCCGTGCCTGGCCACGAACCCGCTGGCCGGATGGGCCGCGTGCAGGCCGGAGGTCAGCAGCACCCTGATATCGCCCTGCCCGAGCAGGACGCTGCGCTGCCCGGCCAGCCCGGTCTCCGGCCCGCCGTGGCCGTGCACTTCGAACCCGTACTCGGCGCAGAGGGACCGCGCCGCCGCCGACGCGTCAGCCACGTAGAACTCGATGTGATCGAGGTCTAAGACCTTCATTGCCCTACCCTCCGTTCATGCCGAGCCGGTGACCAGGACGGCTGCGGCCCGATCCCCGTCCTCATCGGCCACCGCCACGTCGGCCCAGACCACCAGGACCTCGTCCGCGTCCGCGTCGTCGATCAGCAGCCTGGCCACGTCAAGCCCGGCCCCGATGCCGCCCACGCAGGTCACCGGGCCGGACAGGTCCCACCGCGCGGCCAGGTAGCCGGCCACCGCGTTCGGCACCGCCTGGAAGAACAGCAGCGGCCCCACCCGCCGGCCGGCGTCCACCGTCTCGGCGACATGGGCCGCGCTGGTGACGTCGCCGGCGGCGGTCACGATCACCAGGGCGGTGACCCGTCCCGGAGCGGGATCGCCGCGCCGGGCCAGGGCCCGGCCCGCGACCTCGGCCACCAGGGGGCTGAACGTGGACACGATGAAGCCCGCCAGCGGCTTGACGTCGTTGTCGTCGCCGGCCTCGGGCCAGGAGGCGGCGGCGGACACCGCCAGGCCGGCGGCGGTCGCCGCCGCCTGCAGCGAGGCGAGCCCTGGGGGAGCGATCGGCGCGGCTGCGGTCATGGCAGGCCGAGCACAAGTGCGGTGTTCGCGCCGCCGAAAGCGGTGTTGACGCTCATGGCGTACTCGGGGACGGCCGCGGCCGCCTCGCCGAGGACCAGGTTGAGGCGGCAGGAGTCGTCGGCGCCGAGGTAGCCCGCGTTGGCCGGGAGCATGCCCTTGCGAGCGGCCAGCAGCGTGACGATGAGCTCGAGCACGCCGGCCGCCTCCAGGGCCTGGCCGTGCAGCGACTTCGTGGAGCTGACCGGTACCTCGGCGACGGCGTCGCCGAGCGCCAGCCGCAGCGCGCTCGCCTCGGCCGCGTCGCTGTCGCGGGTGCCGGAGCCGTTGGCATTCACGTAGCCCAGCTGCCCGCCGGCGATGCCGGCCCGCTGCAGCGCGGCCGTGACCGCGCGCGCCAGGCCGCG
>JASHUI010000419.1:0-5485 GCA_030040095.1 Streptosporangiaceae bacterium
CGGAGGTCCCCGCCGACGCGGCCCCCCTCGGCGACCCGTGGCCGGGCGATAAGCCGCCGGCCGGCTGAGGACCTTGCCACCCGGCAGCCGCCGCCGTCGCTACTTGGGCGGGCGGCCGGGTCGGGGGCGGTTGGGCGGGATCGGCGACACCGGGTGCCTGCGAGGGCCCGACCAGAGGGCCGGCACGGCGTAGACCGCGGCGGCCACCGCGTAGGCCGCTCGCTCGTAGTTGGCCCGCCATCCGACAAAATCCGGCCAGGCCTCGGCAGGGTCGCGCTCGATCGGGAAGCCGACTTCGCGCATCCGCTCCACCGCCTCGAGGAACTCGGCGTAGGTGAGGCTGATCGTGACGTCCGCGCCAGGCTCCTCGGGGATGTCGAAGCCCAGTGCCCGGGCGACCCGGTTGAAGCACTTGAACCCGCCGCGCAGGCACAGCCGGGCCGGGACCACCGGCGCGCCCTGGGGGGCCAGGGCCAGGAACAGCGAGGCGGAGTCCATCACGGCCAGCAGCGCCGTCACCCAGGACGACAGCGCTCCCGGCGACCGGAACCGGACCAGCACGGGATAGGTGGTGTGGCTCTCTGCGACGTCCGCGGCCCAGATTTCCCACTGCCTGTAGAGATCCGGCATCGTATCCAGGGTCGATACCCCTGTTCCCAGCGCGTAGTGGGTGCGCGCGAGCAGTTCCGGGCCCCACGACGGCACCCCGGCGCGCTCGTTGAGCAGAGCCACCTGAGTCTCCCGGCGGTTGAACGCGGCGTACAGGGCGGGCAGGTAGGAGATCTGCAGCGCGAGGATCACCAGCCCGGTCGCGGCGGCCAGGAAAACGATCACCGCGGGCGCCGTCCCGGCCGGCACGGCGAAACCGAGGGTGAACAGCGAGGACCCGGCGTCGACGAAGGCGGACGCCAGACCGCGCGCAGCGAACGGCCACAGCAGCAGCGCGAACCCGACGTACGCCACGACGAGCCACGTCGCCAGCTGGGCGAGCAACAATGCCGCCGCCTGGGTGGCGCGCAGCTGATCCCGCCGCCGGTAATCGGCGGCCGACGAGACTACTCGCTCGTAGGTCCAGTCGACCATCCGGTCCACCCACCGCGTCAGCCGGCTTTTGACCGGCCGTGACACGATCAGCGTGACCGTGACGCTGGACACCGCCGCGATCACCAGCAGGCCGCCGACCACCGCTGCCACCGCGCGGCCGGCCAGCGGCACCACCATCGCATCTTCCTCCGGGTCACCAGGCTGCCCCGAACCTACCCTGATGGGTAGAACCCGGAACCTGGGTACCTCGCCAGCCGGGATCGGGAAGGTGTCAGGGGTGGGGATGAATTCACCGGGAGTATTCGCGGACCTGGCCGCGCAGCGAGCCTGCTGGCATCCAGTCGCGTTCGCCAGCCAGGTCTGTGACCGGCCGGTGCACGCCGACCTGCTCGGCGAGCCGCTGGTGATCTGGCGCGGGGCCGACGGCGCGCCGAGGGTGATGTCGGATCTGTGCGTGCACCGCGGCACCGCGCTGTCCCTGGGCTGGGTCCGGGGCGATGAACTCGTGTGTGCCTACCACGGCTGGCGGTACGGCGCCGATGGCCGGTGCGTGGCGATTCCGCAAAAGGAGGACCCGGCCGTGGTTCCGGCCAAGGCCCGGGTCCGGGCCTTCCGCGCCCGGGAGCGGTACGGGCTGATCTGGGCCGCGCTGGAGGAGCCGCGGTGGCCGCTGCCCGAGGTCGGGGAGCTGGAAAGCAGCGAGTGGGTCATCGTGGCGGCCGGGCCGTACCGGTGGCGCTGCGACGCGGCCCGCCAGGTGGAGAACTTCACCGACTTCGGGCACTTTCCCTGGGTGCATCCGGGGCTGCTCGGCGATCCGCAGCGGCCGGTGGTTCCCCGCCACCGGGTGCGTACCGACGGGCACGTGCTGCGGTATGAGATCGTCCGGCCGGAGGCTCCCAACACCGAGGACTTCCCGGTGTTCGGCAACGAGCAGGCCGGGCCGCCGCAGCGGCGCAGCCGCTACGAGCTGCATCTGCCCTACACGATCGTGCTGCGGCTGGGCTGGGGCGGGCAACGCGGCATGGTGTACTTCTTCGCCTCCCAGCCGGTCGCCGCCGACCGCTGCGCGGGCTATGTGGTCATCGGCCGCAACTACAACACCGATCAGCCAGACCGGGTGATCCGCGAATTCGAGGACACCATCTTCGGCCAGGACCAGGTCGTGGTCGAATCGCAACGACCCGAGCGGGTGCCGTTCGACCTGGCCGCCGAGCTTCACCTGCGCTTCGACGCCGTCGCCGTCGCCTACCGCAAGGCCATGCGTGACCTCGGCCTGGCCGCCGGCAGCCCGATCGGCATCCGCGCCGAGCCATGACCGGCGCCCGGCCCGGGCCGGGCGCGCGTCACGACAGAACTCGCAGCCGGACGGTGGGGCTCATCGCCCGCAACTGGCCCACGACCTCGTCGGGGTAGTCGATGCCGATGTCGGTCAGCGCGTAGCCGAGATCGCCCCGCGTGCCCAGCATCTGCGCCTCGATATTCACGCCGTGCGCGGCGAGCACCGAGTTGATCTCCGCCATGACCCCGGGCACGTTGCGGTGAATATGTGCCAGCCGATGCGAGCCGGTACCCGGGGGCAGCGCCAGCTGCGGCAGGTTCACCGACGGCGAGGTGGCGCCGTCGGTGACGAAGTCGGCCAGCTTGGCGCCGACGAACGCGCCGATGTCGGCCTGCGCTTCCTCGGTCGAGCCGCCGATGTGCGGGGTGAGGATCACGTTCGGCAGCCCGCGCAGTTCGGACACGAACTCCTCGCCCGCCGAGCTTGGCTCCTCGGGAAACACGTCGACCGCCGCCCCGGCGAGGTGGCCGCAGAGCAGATGACGGCGCAGCGCCTCGTGGTCGACCACGAAGCCCCGGCACAGGTTCAGGAACAGCGCGCCCGGCCGCATCCGGCCGAATTCCTTCTCCCCGAACAGCGAGCTGTTCGAAGGACGCCCATCCACGTGCAGGCTCACCACGTCGGACAGCTCGAGCAGCTCGTCCAGGCTGGCGCAGCGGCGCGCGTTCCCCAGGGCAAGCCTGTCGGCGGTGTCATAGAACACCACCCGCATTCCCAGTGCCTCGCCGACCACCGAGAGCTGGGCACCGATGTTGCCGTATCCGACGATTCCGAGCGTGCGGCCGCGGACCTCATGAGCCCCGGCCGCCGACTTGTCCCATCTGCCCGCGTGCAGGGCCCGGTCCTTCTCGGTGAGCCTGCGGGTCAGCGCGATGATCTCGGCCAGCGTCAGCTCGACCACGCTGCGGGTATTCGAATACGGCGCGTTGAAGACGGCGACACCGAGCGCCGAGGCCGCCGGCAGGTCGACTTGATCGGTGCCGATGCAGAACGCTCCGACCGCGAGCAGGCCGGGCGCCCCGGCCAGCGCCGCCGCGCTGAGCCGGGTCTTGGACCGGATCCCGAGCAGCGCCACGCCGGGCAGCGCGGCGGCCAGGTCGGCTTCCCCCAGAGCGGAGCGGTGCTGGACGACCTCCAGCCCGGCATCTTCGAGCAGCCGGACGGCCTCGGGATGGATGTTCTCCAGGAGCAGTGCCTTCACTGGCCCCAGGCTAGCGGACTCGCCATCCACCCAGGTCAGGCGATTGGTTCGGTCACGATCACCTCGTGTCCGGCTTCTTGCCCGGGCCGTTCGACCTGGCCGCCGGCGTCGGCTTCTTGCTCGCCGCGTCGGTGGTCATGTACTGCTCCATGGCCTTCATCAGTCGCGGTGCCAGCTGCTCGGCCAGCGCAGGCGCCAGGGCGTCGGCCAGCTCATTCGCGAATGCCTCCGCGACAACAAGCCTTTCGAGCATCGAGGTCCGCGAACCTCCCCGGCCGGATCCAATAGCCGTCTCGAAGAGGGCGGCCATCGCAGCCATACCACGCGCCGAGGATTGGGAAGATCCGCCTGAGTCGTTCAGAATTTCCTGGATCAAGTCCTCGATCAGCGACTCTACTTGGTCGCCGTTCGTCTCCTTAGACGATTCAACCGGCATGCTTGTCTCCTTCGTTTGTCAGTGCCGGCACGGCTCTGGCCGCCTCGGCCATCAGCTACTGGGGTGCGTGGGGAGCGCGGCGCGGAGCCTGGCCACGCCCGGATCCGCGATCGCGGGCCCGGGCGCGGTCAGGCCCTGCCGGACCATCAGCGCAGCGCCGCGCCCGCCGGTTACCGTGCGAGCGCTGCGAGCATCAGCGGGTGCTCCATGAGGCCGTCACCGTCGTCGTGGCGGCGGCGCATCATGGCGGCGAGCAGCAGCGGGTGCTCGATCATGCGCTCGCCGCGGTCCCGGCGGCGGCGCATCATGGCGGCGAGCATCAGCGGGTGCTCCATGAGAACGT
The DNA here is from genome assembly GCA_030040095.1 of Streptosporangiaceae bacterium. Classification (GTDB taxonomy): domain Bacteria; phylum Actinomycetota; class Actinomycetes; order Streptosporangiales; family Streptosporangiaceae; genus JASHPR01. Next base: position 4,367 of record JASHUI010000419.1, read on the forward strand.
CACCCTCGTCGTGGCGGCGGCGCATCATGGCGGCGAGCAGCAGCGGGTACTCGATCATGCGCTCGCCGCGCTCCCGGCGGCGCATCATGGCGGCGAGCAGCAGCGGGTGCTCGATGATGGGCTCGTCTTCCTCGTCTCGTTCCCGGCGGCGCATCATGGCGGCGAGCAGCAGCGGATGCTCGATCATGCGCTCGCCGCGGTCCCGGCGGCGGCGCATCATGGCGGCGAGCAGCAGCGGGTACTCGATGACCGGCCGGTCGTCCTCCTCGCGGCGGCTCATCAGCGAAGCGAGGAGCTCCTCCTCCGCTGCCTCGGTCATCTGCTCGGTGGTCGTTGTCAATGAAGCCTCCTTCAGCGGCAGTCCACACGTGGCGTGTCTCGCGAGGCAGTTGAATACCCCCGCCCGGCGCACTGACGTCACCCGGACAGGGTGAACCTTGCCGGTCCCTAGACCTGGCCCGCGGGCGGCGCGTGGTGCTGGCCCTTGACGGGCGCGTCCCCGTCGTCCAGCAGCGCGATCTGGACCAGCCGGCTGCCCGACCTCCGCTCGACGAAGTGGCCGCGGCCAGGCGGCTGGGCCTGCGGCTTGACCCCGCCGATGAGGGCTCCCTCATCCTTGCTGCCCGACATGATCATCCCCGGGGTGCCCATCTCGCGGACGCGCTGAATGATCTGGTCGAACATGGCGCGCCCGGCCCCGCCGGCCGACCGGGCCAGGATCAGGTGCAGCCCGATGTCACGGGCCTGGGGGATGAGGTCGGCGATCGCGAGCAGCGGGTTGGTCGCGCCGGCCACGAGGTCGTAGTCGTCGACGACCAGGAACAGGTCCGAGCCCTCCCACCAGGACCGGCTGCGCAGCTGCTGCGGGGTCAGGTCGGGCGGCGGCAGCCGCTTGACCAGCGCCTCTCGCACGTCGTTGATTAGCGGGGCCGCCGCGGCCGACGATGCGGCGTAGCCGATGCAATGCTCGGTGTCCGCGCTGTCCAGCAGCGACCGGCGGTAATCGATGAAGATCAGCCGGGCCTCGTCGGGCGTGTAGCGGCCGACCACGCTCTCCGCGACCAGCCGCAGCAGGTTCGACTTGCCGCACTCGGTGTCGCCGAACACCAGGAGGTGGGG
>JASHUI010000420.1:0-16182 GCA_030040095.1 Streptosporangiaceae bacterium
AAGGGCGACTGGTGGCGGCACTGGACCTGGAAGAAGGCGCTGGCGGTGCTGGCCGGGGCCGGCGCGTTCATGTTCTTCCTGCTCGTCGCGGCCGTCGTGTACCTGTACCAGAAGACCCCGATCCCCACCGACGTGTCCGAGGCGGCGCTTCAGCAGTCCTCGACCGTCTACTTCAGCAACGGCAAGACCGAGGTGGGCACGTTCACCGCCGACGGCATCGACCGGCAGATACTGAACTCCAACCAGATCCCGCAGGTCATGAAGAACGCGATCGTCGCGGCGGAGGACCGCCACTTCTACACCGAGGGCGGGATCTCGATCAGCGGCATCCTGCGGTCCGCCTTCGAGGACCTCAAGGGCGGCGGGAACCTGCAGGGCGGATCGACGCTGACCGAGGAGTTCGCCAAGAACTACTACGCGACGATCGGCACATCGCGGACGGTCAGCACCAAGATCAAGGAAATCTTCGTCTCGATCAAGCTCTCGCACCTGGAGTCGAAGGACTGGATCATCACCCAGTACCTCAACACGGTGCCGTTCGGCAACAACGCCTACGGCGTCGCCGCGGCGTCGCAGCTGTACTTCGGCGAGCCCGCCATGAAGCTCACGGTCTCCCAGGCGGCGATGCTCGCGGCCATGGTCAACCAGCCGGGCTTCTTCAACCCGGACCCGGACGCCGGAGCGGCCTACACCTCGCTGGTCGCCCGCTGGCACTACGTGCTGACCAACATGGTCAGGGACGGGGCCCTGACCCAGCAGCAGGCGGACGAGCAGACGTTCCCGAAGGTGCTGACCGAGAACGCGCTGGCGGCCGGCTGGACCGGCTACAAGGGCTACATCATGCAGCAGGTCGAGAGCGAGCTCGAGAACACCTACGGGTTCACCGAGCAGGAGATCGACACCCGCGGGCTGAAGATCGTCACCACGTTCAACCTCGGCATGATGCGGGAGCTGTACGCCGCGGTGAACCAGAACGTGGCGCAGATGCGGGCCGAGGGCGCGCCGCTGCCGTGGTACGCGCACGTCGGCGCCATCCTGGAGCAGCCGGGCACCGGCGCGATCCTGGCCATGTACGGCGGCCCGAGTTACAGCGCGAGCAACTGCGCCAGGATCTACTGCCAGCTCAACATGGCCACCCAGAACCGCGAGCAGGTCGGATCCTCGTTCAAGCCGTACGTGCTGTCCACCGCGGTGTCGGAGGGCATGGACGTGCAGAACAGCATCCTCAACGGGATCGAGCCGATGTGCGTGCCGCCGGACTCGACCCCGCAGACCCGGTCCGAGCTGTCCCAGGCCACCCTGAACTGCCCGCCCCCTGGGTTCGAGGTCGACATCGGCGGCGAGAACTCGGGCCATGGGCTCAGCGTGCCCGTGGCCGCGGCCATCTCGTCGGACCCGGCGTTCGAGGATCTGATCCACCGGGCCGGCACCCAGGCCACGGTCGACATGGCCAAGGCCTTCGGGGTCAACACCGAGGCGTCCGGCCTGCAGGCCAAGGTGGGCGAGGTCGGGATGGCGCTCGGCATCGCCTCGCTGACGGTGGAGGAGCAGGCGACCACGTTCGCCACGCTCGCCGACGACGGTGAATACGTCACGCCGCACGTGATCGCCCAGATCACCGAGAACGGCAACGACATCCCGCTGAAGATCACCCGCCGCCAGGTGCTCAGCCCGGCGGCGGCGGCGGACGTGGACTACGCCCTCTCGTTCGACACCCAGCCGGGCGGCACGGCGTTCCCGAACGGCGTGCTCAGCCCGGCCCGCCCCACCATCGGCAAGACCGGCACCACCGACGACGAGGAGTCGGCGTTCTTCCTCGGCGCGATCCCGCAGTACTCGCTGGCGGTCGGGATGTTCACCAACCACCAGAACGGGGTGTACGGCGGGCAGACGCTGAACAACCTGCCATCGGTGAACGGGCAGCCGAGCGGCGACGGCGGCAACTGGCCCGCCACCATCTGGGACACGTTCATGCAGAACGAGTTCGGGAACCTGCCCGTCCTACTGCTGCCGCAGACCGACTTCAGCTGCTGCACGGCGTCTGGAGCGCCCTTCGTCAAGTGGGATCAGGTGCCCAACAAGCCCAAGAAGCCCAAGAAGGGCAAGAACCCGACGAACCCGTTCTGCCCCGGACACCGCCACTTCGGCGCCTGCCCCCAGCCGACCACGCCGAACCCCTTCCCGACGCAGCCCGCGCCGACCACGTCGCCGTCGTCGAGCCCAGCCCCGACTCCCACCATCCCGCCGTTCGGCGGCGCCACGACCATGAACGCCGTCGGCGCGACGCCCTTGCAGTTGGCGGCCGACGACCCGGCGGCCGAGGAAGTGACGGTCAAACCGGGCGCCGGCTAGCGCGTCGAGCCGGCGTCGACCCGGTACACCCCGGACCAGGACCGGCCCTGCCGCCCGGCCGGCTGCCGTGCGGGCCGCGCGGTCAGGAGGCCTGGCCGGAAAGCCGCGCGCGCAGCCACCGGATGTCGGCCGCCGGGTCGGGCGTCTCGCACACGGCTGGGGCGCCCGCGGCGCGAACCACGCCGAGGATGAGTTCCGGGTCGATCGTCCCCGATTCCAGGGCGGCGTGCCGGTCCCGGCCTGAGGCGAACTCGTCCCGGGAGTTGTTGCAGTGCACCAAGTCGATCCGGCCGGTGATCGCCTTGATCCGGTCCACGACCGAGTCGAGTTCCTCACCGGCCGAGTAGGCGTGGCAGGTGTCCAGGCAGAACCCGACCTCGCCGCCGCCGTCCGCAGCACCGGCGACGACCTCCCAGAGGCGCGCGATCTGGTCGAAGCTGCGTGCCATCGCGCCGTCGCCGCCCGCGGTGTTCTCGATCAGCATGGGAAGGGGCCGTTCGATCCGCTCCACCGCCTTGCGCCAGCTGTCGTAGCCCTCCTCGGGATCCACCCCGGCCGTCACGTGACCGCCGTGCACGATCAGCGCCTTGGCGCCGATCGTGGCGGCCGCGGCGAGCTGCTGCTCGAGCAGCTTGCGGCTGGGAATCCTGATCCGGTTGTTGGGCGAGGCCACGTTGATGACGTAGGGCGCGTGCACATAGGCATCGATGCCCGCGGCCGCGAACGCGGCACGAACCTCGGCGGGTTCGCCCGGGAAGACGGGTGCCTTCCACCCCTGCGGGTCGCCCAGGAAGAACTGAGCCACCTCGGCCCCGGCGGCCTGAGCCGCCGCGAGCGGGTCATCGTCGTGCAGGTGCGCTCCGATGCGGATCATCATGGTCCCGAGCCTAACGGGCCCCTCCGTCAGCAGGCCGCGCCGCCGCCGGGCCCGCCCGGATCCAGGCGAGCCCGCCGTGCGCGACGCTTAGGAGAACCCGCCGTGCGCGACGCTCAGGCCAAGTCCCACGAAGGCGGCGATGATGCCGGCCATGATGACGATTCGCTGCTCTCTGGTGTTGGAGACCATCTGCGCGTACAGGCCGACCACGAAGCCGACAATGCCGAGGGTCAGGCCGGCGAAGTGCAGGCGCACGACGAACCCGACAGCCAACGCGGCGATCCCGACGACGAACGTGAACAGCGTCAGGAAGTTCTCTCTGGGATGCCGCTGGCCGTCGCTGTTGAGCGTCAAGCGCGGCAAGCGAGCCTGGGATTCGGGCCCTACGGCCATGGCACTGAGCTCCCTCGAGGATGGGTGTCCGCTAAGCCTGTTTCCCGCGCCGGAGGACTCGGCATGGTAGTCGAATCGTACTGCCGCCCGTGCCGGTCAGAGATGGCAGGCCACGGATCTTGCGCGATGGTGCGCCGGGCATGCGCGCGGATGGCGCCCAGCGATCGCGGGAGGCGGAGCGTAACAAATTCGTGCGGGCACGCCGTCACGAACTCGCGCTCATCAGAGCGGGGGCTTCATCGGTGAGCTTGCGGACGTCCGGTACGCCGAGCAGCGACAGGGTGGCCAGCAGCCACAGCGCGCCGGTGATCAGGAGAGCCGTCCGGACCGGCAAGACCGATGCGGCGGGGCCGGCGATGGCCAGCCCGAGCGGGTAGGCGATGAGTGCGCCGAACCAGGTGTAGGAGGTGACCCTGGACAACGAGCGGTCTGGGATTTGCCGCTGCATTGTGGAGTTGAACAGGCTGAGAAACAGGAGGGCGCCGGTGCCCGCGAGGGCGGCTACCGCCGCGATGGCGGCGACTGGCAGCCCGACGGCGAAGGCGAGAGGCGTCAGGCATCCGATGGCCGCGACCGACACTCCCAGTCTCAGCGGATGCCGTGGCCGCAGCCTTGCTGCCATCAGTCCTCCTGCGACCGAGCCGATACCCCCGACTGTCGCTACCGTGGCCCACGCCGCAGCGCCTCCGAGATAACGCTGGCTGGCCACCGGTCCCAGGACGCTGAAGGCGCCGACGAGGAGGTTGACCAGCGAGAAGGCTATGACCATCGGCCATAGCCAGCGGCGGGAGCGGAACTCGTCCCAGCCTTCGCGAAGATCTGTCAGGAAGTGCGGCCTGGTGGGCCGCGGGACGCTGCTGAGTTGCATGGCCGCCAGCAGGGCCACGCTCACGGCGAAGCTGGCGGCGTCGAGCAGGATTGCCCAGCCCGGCCCGGCCGTCACGACCAGCACGCCGGCCAGGGCCGGTCCTGCGATGCCGGCCGCGGAGCCTGCGACCTGCCGGAGTTGGTTGGCCTGCTGCAGGTTCGCGGGGCTGACGACCGCCGGCACGAGACCGGTCGATGCCGGAAGGAACGCCGCACCGGCTGCCCCTTGCGCGACCGCGAGCGCACCGATGAGCCAGACCGAAGGACGCCCGGTAACGAGCAGAATCCCGAGGATGGCCTCGGCGGCTCCGCGGACAACGTCGGAGGCCAGCATCACCGCGCGTCGCGACATCCGGTCCGCGATAACGCCGCCAGCCAGAAGAAACGCCACCTGGGCGGCCGCCTCAGCGCCGAGTACGTAGCCCAAGTCAGCGGCGGAGTGAGTGAGATCGAGCAACGCGAACGTAAGCGCGACCGGCACCAGAGCGTTACCGAGACTTGACACCGACTGGCCAATGAAGAGTAAGAGGAAGTTCCGTTCCCGCAGCGGGCCCATGAGTCATAGTTTGACATAAATAGTCCACTCATTTTCTCGGCTTAATAACGGGCCGTCATGAAACGGGAAACCGGATAGCCTCCGTACTCGCGATGCCAGTTCGCGGACATCATTTAGCTTCTTTTCAGTTACGCCCGGCCCGCTGCCGATCAGGAACCGGATCCGGCTCCCGTGGGTACAAACGAGGTGGGTCGCGGGCGCTGGGGCGGAGTCGACCGGTCCGGCCGTAGGCCGACGGCTCGGCTATGACCGTTACGTCGCCCATCGACACGGGAGAAGGGACACCGATCATGAGCACCGACACTGCTGCCATGAACGCAGATGCACCCGTCCGGCCGTTTCGTGCCGATATTGCCGACGAGGCCATCGCCGACCTTCGGCGGCGGATCGCGGCGTGGCGGCCGCCCGATCGGGAGCCTGTCGGTGATCAGTCACAGGGCGTTAAGCTCGCCACGGTGCAGGACCTCGCGGCCTACTGGGCGACGGAGTACGACTGGCGCAGATGCGAGGCGAGGCTGAATGCGCTCGACCAGTTCATCACCACCATCGACGGGCTCGACGTCCACTTCATCCACGTCCGTTCGCCTGAGCCGAACGCGCTGCCGCTGATCGTCTCCCACGGCTGGCCCGGCTCGGTCATCGAGCAGCTGAAGATCATCGAGCCGCTCACCCGTCCCGCGGAACACGGCGCCAGCGCGTCGGACGCATTCGATGTGGTGATTCCGTCGCTGCCCGGCTACGGGTTTTCCGGCAAGCCCGCCGCCACCGGCTGGGACCCGGACCGTATCGCGCGCGCGTGGGCGGTGCTGATGCAGCGGCTCGGATATACGCGCTACGTCGCGCAGGGCGGCGACTGGGGCACCGCGATCTCCGCCGCGATGGCGCGCCAGGCACCCGAAGGGCTGCTGGGCATCCACGTCAACTTCGCGCAGATGGTTCCGCTCGACGCGCTCGGTCACATCCGCAACGGCGATCCCGCGCCGGCGGACCTGTCGGACGCGGAAAAACGCGCGTATGGACAAGTCGCGTTCGCGACCTACCACCGCGGATACGGCGTTATCCAGGGCACGCGCCCGCAGACGATCGGCTACAGCCTGGCGGATACGCCTGTCGGCCTGGCGGCCTGGCTCCTTGACCATGACGCGGGCAGCTACGAGCACCTCGCCCAGCTCTTTGCCGGAGAGCCCTTTGGCGCCATCACCCGTGACGACTGGCTCGACAACACCTCGCTGTACTGGTTCACGAACACGCCGGCGTCCGCGGCGCGGTTGTACTGGGAGCAAGCCAAGGCTGGCGGAAACTTCTACGCCGCGGCCGGCCTTTCCTTCCCGGCGGCCGTCACGGTATTCCCGGAGGAGTACGTCCAGGCGCCCCGCAGCTGGACCGAGAAGGCCTACCACAACCTGATCTACTTCAACGAAGCCGAACGAGGCGGCCACTTCGCCGCCTGGGAACAACCGCGGCTTTTTTCGCAGGAGCTGCGCGCGGCGTTCCGCACGCTGCGCTGAAGCACGCTGCCGGGGAACCGGCGGCGCGTGGCCCGGAAGGGTTCACGAGCCGGTGCGGACCGGTTCTGCCACGGTTTCCAGCAGGCCGGTCGCGGTGTCGTAGACGTGGCCGGAGACGGTGATCCTCGTGGAGACCTGGGGCGCGGCGAGGATCTTCGCGACGTCGCCCCGGACGGTCTCGGCGGGCACGGTCGCGGGCAGGGCGGCTAGCTGCCGCTCGTCGTACCCGGAGCGCTGCGCGAACCCGTGTCGCAGTTCAGGATCTTCAAGCAGCCGGCTGCCGCAGTCAGTGTGGTGGATGACCGCGGCCTCAAAGTACGGGCCTTGGGGAGCCTTGGCCTCGACGAGGAAACCGATATAAGACAGGTCCCTGATGACCGCGTCGATCACGCGGCCGCCGACCGTCCGTGCCACGATCGCGTCGCCGAACTCGAGTCCGAGGAAGTCAGCGGGGTCCGTCCGAGGGTCGATGCAGGTGATGATGTACAGGCCCTTGAACGGCAGGAACGGGAGGCGCGGAGTATTGCGCCACGCGCCGCTGCTGGCGAAGGCCTTGTTGCGCTCCATCAATGCAGCGATGTTCGACATAGCCTCGCCTTCCGTGGTGGAGGTGGCGTCGCGGCTTTGGCGTTCCCCCTCACGCGCAGGCGGAATCGCGAGGAGGTACAAGAATCCCGCATCTGCGCCCGGCCTGACTGTGAAGGTGCGTCACATGGCGTTCTGTGCTCGAAGGTGGCTTGTCGGTCGCATGTCCGCTCGAGTACGGAATCCTCGGTCAGGGCTTCACGACAACGAGGGCAGGATGCCGGAGACGACCCCGTTGAACGGGACCTGCAGGGGTTCGAGGGCCCCGCACCCATCTTGCGAAACGGCGGGCGGCTCTGTCGGTGCCTGCTGGTAGGCTGGCTCAGCCGTGCCGGACCACCGAGGTGGCCGGGCTGCGGCCCCTCCTGTCACGGAGAGACCGTGACCGCGTTAGTCCAGAGGAGGCAGGGGTAAGGCCATGCGCCACTACGAGATGATGATCATCCTCGATCCCTCGCTCGAAGAGCGCACCGTCCAGCCGTCGCTCGAGCAGTTCCTGAACGTCGTCACGAGTTCTGGCGGCACCGTGGACAAGGTAGACGTCTGGGGTCGGCGGCGGCTCGCCTACGAAATCGACAAAAAGTCAGAGGGCATCTATACCGTCATTGACATGACGGCGGAGCCGGACACCGTCAAGGAGCTTGACCGCCAGCTCAACCTGAACGAGGCGGTCTTGCGAACGAAGATCATCCGGCCGGACCAGAGATGACCGTACGGGCCGGGGGCGAGCCCGACCTGATACCACCCGAGCGACCGGGAGGACCCCGATGGCAGGCGACACCCAGATAACCATCGCCGGCAACCTCGTCGACGATCCGCAGCTTCGCTACACCCCGACCGGCCAGGCCGTGGCCAACTTCCGGGTGGCCTCCACCCCGAGGTTCCGCGACAACGCCACCGGGGAGTGGAAGGACGGCGACTCGCTGTTCCTGTCCTGCAACGTATGGCGTCAGGCGGCCGAGAACGTCGCCGAGTCACTGCAGCGCGGCATGCGGGTCATCGTCCAGGGCAGGCTGCGGCAGCGCTCGTACGAGACCAAGGAAGGCGAGAAGCGCACGGTCTACGAGATCGAGGTGGACGAGGTCGGTCCGTCGCTGCGCAACGCGTCGGCCAAGGTCACCAAGTCCAGCCGATCCACCGGCGGCGGCTTCGGCGGCGGGCCGTCCGGGGGCGGTGGCCAGTCCGGGTATGGTGGAGGTGGCGGGCGGCCCCCCGAGGACCCCTGGGCGTCCGACTCGGGCGGCGGCGACGGATTCTCTGACGAGCCCCCGTTCTGACCCGCCGCTGGCTCCCGCCAAGCAACAACTGACCGAAGCACGTCTCACCGACCATCCCCGCCGCTGGCGGGGCTCTGCCAAGGAGCACCACGATGGCCAAACCGCCCGTCCGTAAGCCGAAGAAGAAGGTCTGCCTGTTCTGCCAGGAGAAGATCGCCCACGTGGACTACAAGGACACGGGGCTGCTGCGGAAGTTCATCTCCGACCGCGGCAAGATCCGGGCACGACGGGTCTCCGGCAACTGCACGCAGCACCAGCGCGACGTCGCCACCGCGATCAAGAACGCGCGTGAGATGGCGCTGCTGCCCTACACGAGCACGGCCCGCTGAGCCGAGGGAGGCAGCGCACCGATGAGCGGTACGCCGATGAAGCTCATCCTGACCCAGGAGGTCACCGGCCTGGGCACCCCCGGCGACGTGGTCGAGGTCGCGGGCGGCTACGGCCGCAACTACCTGGTGCCGCGGGGGCTCGCGATGCCCTGGAGCCGCGGGGCGCAGAAGCAGATCGAGCTGATCAAGCGCGCCAGGTCGGCCCGGGAGATCCGGGGTCTCGATGACGCCAGGGACGCCGCGAGCAGGCTGGCGAGCCTCCAGGTCCGGCTGCAGACCCGGGCCGGGAGCGGCGGCAGGCTGTTCGGCTCGGTGTCGCCGGCCGACATCGCCGCCGCGGTCAAGGCCGCGGGCGGGCCCGACCTGGACAGGCGCCGGATCGAGATCAAGAACCCGATCAGGACCGTCGGCGCGCACCAGGTGTCCGTGCGGCTGCATCCCGAGGTGACCGCCACCCTGGACGTCGAGGTCACCGGCGCCTGAGCCGTGAGGGCCTGGCCAGCCCGGCCGACCTTGACCCTGCCCGCCGGCGTCAGTCCGCAGCGTCCAGATAGCCCTGGACCCTCTTGGCCAGTTCGGGGTCGGCCTCGGCGACCATGGCCCAGACCGCGGCCAGCCGTGCGGCCAGATCGCGATCCGCGGCGGCCTGACCACCGTGGCCGGGGGCGGCCCGACCACCGTCTGCGGCGTCGGCCTGACCCGCATCGGCGGTGACCTCGTCCGCGCCCGGCTGACCAGCCAGCTCCTCAATCGCCCGGATGATCCGGGCGAGCTGAGCGGCGGTTATCGAACACACGCTCGAATACTAGAGACTTCCCCGTCCGGCTGTGCGCCAAACGAGCGGATCCCGCCTTCGCCCGACCCGGTCGGCGGCCGGCGCGACCGGGTGCTGGCGCCGCCCCGGCGGGGCGTCCGGGCGCTGACATGTAACGTCGCACGTGAAATTCCCAATGTGGATAACTTCGGGCCATTGTGGACGGGCTCGCCGCGCCGAACTTTTTCTTGCGCACAACCAGTGGACGCCGTCATCGCAGGCAGGAACGCCCCTGTGCAACGTCCGCCAAGAATATCCACAGCGATATCCCCATGCTGCGCACAGTGACGGCGGCGTGTCTGCACAGGCTATCCACAGGCCTGTGCACAGCAGCTCTGGACGTGCGCGGGCGCCGGGACGAGACTGTCCGAGCCATCCGATAGAACGGTCACAATGGCCCGCGCGGGCAGCCGCGGGAATGCGCGCAATGGGGGAGGTGCCCGGTGAGCGTCACGGAGATCGCGCCCCGTGGCGGCGAGGAGTTCGAGCGCACCCCTCCGCACGACCTCGCCGCGGAGCAGTGCGTCCTCGGCGGCATGCTGATGTCGAAGGACGCGATCTCCGACGTGCTGGAAGTGATCCGGCCCGGCGATCACTACCGGCCCGCGCACCAGATCGTCCACGAGGTCATTCTCGACCTCTTCAGCCGCGGTGAGCCCGCCGACGCGGTCACGGTGGCGAACGAGCTGACCAAGCGGGGCGAGATAGCCCGGGTGGGCGGCGCGCCGTACCTGCACACGCTCATCGCCTGCGTGCCGACGGCGGCGAACGCCGGCTACTACGCCCGCATCGTCAGGGAGCGGGCCATCCTGCGCCGCCTGGTCGAGGCGGGCACCCGCATCGTCCAGCTCGGCTACGCCGGCGACGGCGACGCCGACGAGATCGTCGACCGGGCCGAGGCCGAGGTGTACGGGGTCACCGACCGGCGGGTCAGCGAGGATTACCAGGCGCTGTCGGAGATCATGCCCGGCGCGCTCGACGAGATCGAGGCCATCGGCAGCCGCGGCGGGGCGCTGACCGGCGTGCCCACCGGCTTCGCCGACCTCGACTCGCTCACCAACGGCCTGCATCCGGGCCAGATGATCGTGATCGCCGCGCGGCCCGCCCTGGGCAAAGCCCTTGCTCTTTCCACCACGCTGCCAACCCCCTCCGGCTGGACGACGATGGCCGAGGTCAAGGTCGGCGACTGGTTGCTGGGCGCGGACGGGAAGCCCACCAAGGTGGTGGCAGCCACCGACGCGATGGAGGGGCGGCCGTGTTACGAGGTGGAGTTCGACGACGGGACGGTGATCGTTGCCGATGCTCGGCATCAGTGGCTCGTCCGCCCCGGTGACGCGCCGGCCGAGGTACTGACCACCGAGCAGATCGCGGCCAGGGCCTGCCGCGGGCGCGTCAGCTTCGCCGTGCCCGCCTGCCGGCCGCTCGATCTGCCCGAGGCGGAGCTGCCCGTCCCGCCGTACTCGCTCGGAGTCTGGCTCGCTATCCCGAACGCGACGGTACCCGCCGTGGCGATCGCCGAGCCGGAGATCGCGATGCGGGCCGGGGCTGAGGGCACTGCGTCGCTCTCCGATATCCGGCTGCCCGGTGCGCCCGATGACAAGCAGGTCCCGATGCCATATCTGCGCGCGAGCGAGGCGCAGCGGCGGGCCCTGCTGGCCGGGATCCTCGACGTCGCGGGGACCGTGCTCAGCAGCGGGACCATCCGCCTGGAGCTGGCGGCCGCGCGGCTCGCCCAGGACGTCCGGGACCTGATCCTCGGCCTCGGCTACCGGTGCCCGGCGCCCGCGCCCACGGCTCCGTGCGTGCTCAGGTTCGCCGCCGACGACCAGGTGTTCCTGCTGAGCCGCAAGCAGATGCGACACAAGGAGCTGTCACGACATGACCCGGGGCAGACGAGCTGGCTGCACATCGCGGACGTCCGCCGCGTGAGCTCGCGGCCGGTGCGCTGCGTCCAGGTGGACAGTCCGGACCGGCTCTACCTCGCGGGTCCGGGCATGATCCCGACCCACAACTCGACCCTGGCCCTCGACCTCGCCCGCGCGGCATCGGTCAAGGCGGGCCTGACTTCGGTGATCTTCAGCCTGGAGATGAGCCGCAACGAGATCACCATGCGGCTGCTCTCCGCGGAGGCCCGGGTCCCGCTGCACTCGATGCGGACCGGTCAGATGGGCGAGGAAGACTGGGCCAGGCTGGCCCGGCGGATGAGCGAGGTGGTGGACGCCCCGCTGTTCATCGACGACTCGCCGAACATGTCCATGATGGAGATCAGGGCGAAGTGCCGCCGCCTCAGGCAGCGCCACGACCTGCGCCTGGTGATCATCGACTACCTGCAGCTCATGAGCTCTCCGAAGCGGGTGGAGAACCGGCAGCAGGAGGTCTCCGACCTGTCCCGCTCACTGAAGCTCCTGGCCAAGGAGCTCGACGTGCCCGTCGTCGCCGTGGCCCAGCTCAACCGCGGCCCCGAGCAGAGAACCGACAAACGCCCGCTTTTGGCAGATCTGCGTGAATCGGGATCGATCGAACAGGACTCGGACGTAGTCATACTCCTGCACCGCGAGGATGCCTACGAGCGAGAGTCACCACGCGCAGGCGAGGCCGACTTCATTGTGGCGAAGCACCGGAATGGCCCCACCGCAACGGTGACCGTGGCCTTTCAAGGTCATTACAGCCGTTTCTGTGACATGGCCAGAATATGACCGGGAATTGGACCCGACCCGGTCAAGGCACCGTCGGCACGACCAGCTCGCGGCCGCGGTAGAACGCGTCGTGCTCGCTCAAGACGTAGGGAGCCATCGCCGCACGCCGACGGGTTTCCTCCCATGAGGCCCGCCATGCTTCACAGGACTCCCGGGAGTCCCACGACGACACGGCGATGATCTCCTGCTCGTCGTCGGACCAGTATGCGTACGCGTGCAGCATCCCGTCGGGATGACGCTCGGGTCGCCAGGTCCGCTCGAGGTCAGCCAGCGTGCCTGGCTTGATCCGGCGCGTTGTCATCCAGACAAAGTTCTCCTCCATCGCTTCCCCCCAGACCGGCGCGGGATGGCCGTCGTCCACTCGGCCGACGGCAAACCCCGGCATGTCTGACCGATTATTCCTGGTGCGAGGTCAGCACGGCAGAGACGGATCACCGTCCGGAGGTAGCTACTTGCCGCCGGCCTGATGTGCCGACGCTCGGCGCCATGCTGCCCCGTAGCGGCGACGGAATATCAGGTAGGCCGGCCCGCCGGCCAGCACCGCCAGCCAGTAGGAGACCAGGCGATACGCCAGGGTGGCCAGGAAGGCAGAACTGCTGGGCACCCCGGCGAGGACGAGCAGGCTGGCGAGGCTGGCTTCCACGATGCCAAGGCCGCCGGGCGTCAGTGGGATGAGCTCGACGATGTTCGCCGCCGCGTAAGCCAGCAGGGCAAGCGATGGCTGAGGGTGAGCGCCGGTTGCGCGCAGCGCACAGAGCAGGCAGCCGAAGTCGAAGCCGATCCGGCCTGTGGTCAGCAACAGGGCCCGGCGCCATTGACGCCCCAGGACCTCCCGGATCGAGTCCCGGTCGTTCAGGAACCGCTTGTCCAGCCCCGTGAGCGGGTGGCGGTGGCGCGCGAAGACGTGGTTGTGCAGGCTTTGCACGGCGCGCCCGAGGCCGCGCAGCGGCCAGTCGGCGTGCAGGATGATGGCGCCGGCCGCGGCGAGCAGCACGAAGCCGGCGACGCCGACAAGACCGGCGTGCAGGAGTCCGGGACTTGCCGCGATGCCGGCCAGCATCGCCGGCAGGGCCAGCAGCGGCAGCGCCAGCAGGGCCGCCACGTTGATGAGCGAGATGGCTGCAAGACCGCTGACAGTGTCATCGGTGTCCAGCCCTGCAGCTGAGAGCATCTCGAACTGCACGGTCGCCCCGGCCGCGGATCCGCCGGGCAGGATGCCGCTGACGGCGTTCCCCGTCAGCCCCGCTGTGACCACAGCGAACCACGCGCTGGTTCGCAGTGCCACGCGCTGGAGGCCGAAATAGCAGGCGAACGAGGCCACCTCCGCGGCCAGCGCCAGCACCATCCAGGCCGGGGCAAGGCCGGTGAGGCGCGGCCACGAGGCCAGCACCTGGGTCAGCTTAGGCAGCAGCAGGTAGATGACCAGGCCAGCGACGGCGACGATGAGAATGTGGCGCAGCAACGGCTTCCAGGCCATCGGCTGATGCTCGGCGGAGGAGCCAGCCCCGCCCGGTTCCGTCGGCTTCCCCGGGCCTGTCGTCCCCTTGCTGCGCCTGGTTGGTCGGGTCGGCATCGCTCTCAGCTCAGTGCTTCGGTCGCGTGATCGTTAGTCTGTCAGGCCCGCGGTGGGCGGAGGACACCGCGGCGCGCTGGTCGGCCGGGGATGGTCACGACTAGCGGCTGGTGGCCGTGGGTAGGTCCCGAGGAGCAGCAGCCTGATGACAGGGGGGACTCCATGGCACCGAAGAGCCCACGCGAAGCAGCTCAGAAGACCAAGGACATCCGCGAGGCGGTGCAGAAGGAACTGGAGTTCGACCCGCTGGTCGGTGCGGACGGCATCACCGTGAAGAACCTGAACGGGGATGTGGCGCTCAACGGTATTGTGCCCAGTTACCCGCAGTACCTGCAGGCGGCCGCGGCAGCCAAACGGGTGCAGGGCGTCACCAAGGTGCATAACCACCTGATGGTCGACCTGCCGCCCGCCGACTTCCGGGACGACCCGATGCTGACCACGGCCGCGAACAACGTGCTCGCGATGACGGTCAGCGTGCCGGGCAATGTCGAGGCCAGCGCCAGCGAAGGTGACGTCTGGCTGACCGGGATGGTGGGCAACCAGTTCGAGCGGGACGCGGCTGAGCGAGCGGTTGCCGGGCTGACCGGCGTGCGCGGGATCATCGACGACATCGAGATCTTCAGCGACGTCGAGGCGGCCGACGTGACCGGCCTGGTGTCAGATGCCCTTTTCCGCTACGGGATGCTCCCGGACGACAGCGACATCCAGGTAGGCGCCACCGGCGGCACCGTCACCCTGACCGGCCACATCCGTACCTGGGCCGAGCATGACGCGGTCATCGACGCGGCGTGGCGGGGCATCGGCGTCAAGAACGTCCGCGATGACCTGATGGTCACCGGCTGACCGCTCTCATCGGCTGAACCGGCGCGGCAGGCGCGGAGCCGGGAAGCGCGCCGACGGTGACGCTCCCGGGTGACGCGCGGAGATGAGCACGCGCAGGGCCGCCGGCACGACGGTGAACCGCAGCGGCGGGCTCAGATTTACCGGCTCCCCGTCCATCCCGGCGGGCACCGGTGCCGGGGCGCTGACCTCGAAGTCCTGCGCACTCCAGGCTCGTCCTGGAGGGTGAGCCCGCTCGTCCGGCAAGTCGAGGATGACGATTCCGAGCCGCCCGGTGTCCAGCGCCGGGCGGGTGCCGCGGGCCAGCGGGCGTTCCAGCGCATAGGGGTTGTTGGACACGAGCACCACCGCAAGATCACAGTGTTCGCGCCCCGCATCGTCTACCAGACGCAGGCCGGCCGCCTGTGCGCCCGGTCCCAGCACCTCGTGCGCGGTCTCCAGGAGCGTGCGCAGCTTCTCGTTGCGATAACCCGGCCTGCGGACCGCGTCGCCGTAGATCCCCAGCGACACGTTGTTGAGGAACATCCGGCCGTTCACCTTCGCCACATCGATCCGGCGCTCGACGCCGTCGGTGAACGCGCCGAGTGCGCCGGCGATGTCCTGCCGGTCCACCCCGACGTCGAGCGCGAAGTGGTTGCGGGTCCCGGCAGGCACGCACACGAACGGCAGCCCGTGCGCCGCGGCTGCCGCGGCCACGACCGCGAGCGATCCATCGCCGCCCGCCATGCCCAGCGCGTCCGCGCCACGGGCCACCGCCGCCTCCGCCAGCGCCGCCAGGCCCTGGCCCGGGGCCAGGATCACAACCTCGACGCCCCGTTCACGGGCCCGCTCGGCAACCGCAGCCCGCGAAGCGGCGCCACCGCCGGACCTGGGGTTGACGAACAAGACCGGCCGGTGCGGCGGATCCGCGGGCCGCCAGCCATAACGCGAGAGCCGCCGACTCTGATTCATCGTGGTGGAGCTTCATACCCAGCTCGCGCGGGGGCAGATCACGGTCGGCGCGGGGTCGCGGCGTGGCCGGAAAGATCGCCGCTGCCGTGGTACAGGCTTTGTGGCCTGGCTGCGGGTCTGATCCCGGTTTCCGCTGGGGAGCCCGGGCCTCACGGCCTGGAGGTAACCAGGGGGCGGCTGCCGGACACTGAGAAGTGTGGACACCGCGATGACCAAGGTTCGTATCGCGCACGCTGAGCCCTGGCCCGGATGGCTGCCGGAGGCCCGGTTCGTCATCAGTCACTTCCTCGTCGTGCTCGCCGACGACGCAGGCGGCCCGGCGCTGCCGGTCTGGCTGGAAGGAAAAGACGGCGATCCGCTCTGGCGCATACTCGACCAGCCGGCCCGCGAAGCCGGGATGGCCGGGACCGCGGAGGAACTCGCCGGCCGGCTGTTGCAGGCGGAGGGCGTCGCCGTGACCGGGGTGGACATCGACGAGATGGACGCCGATGTCACCGCGGCGCCGCGGCGGCAGGCGCCCGGCTCGCCGCCCGGGCGGCCATCGCCTCCGGCGCGGATCGCGCT
>JASHUI010000421.1:0-4847 GCA_030040095.1 Streptosporangiaceae bacterium
GCCAGCGAGGATGGGCGGCGGCGTAGTAGACCGAGCCCAGCCAGGCGAAAAGGGCGAGCGAGGCGACAATCGGGATGACAATGGGCGCCCAGAAACTACCTACCATGCCGGAGCTTCCCCCGTTCCTGCGGCAAACCCCCAGCGTGCGCCCTGTCCGGCGGCGCGCACATCCACCATCTGGCTAGGGTCACCGAGCAAACAGGCGCCCGCCCCGGCGAATGGGGTGAGCCCCTCAGACGGGATAAAACCCTTTTACGAGACGTGGCGGGTTATTGCCCGGTTGCTGCGTGTGCGGGTGCCGGCAGGGACGGCTGCGGCGGCGCGTCCAGGCCGCAGTGGAACTGGCCTGCCTCCTCCTTTGCCCCCTCCGCCGCCTTGGCCCGGCGCGGGTTGCGTATGGTGGCCGCGGCCAGGAGGCCCGCGAGCACGCACAGGCCGGCCGAGATGAACGAGGCCCGGTGGAAGCCGGCCGAGAACTGCGCCGGATGCAGGTACGAGGTGCCGGTGAGGCCGGCCGCGGCCGGGAGGATCGCCACCGCGAGCAGCCCGGCGGCCCGGGCGACGTCGTTGTTGACCGCGGACGCGGTGCCGGCCCGCTCGGCGGGAGCGGCGGCCAGCACGGTCGAGGTCAGCGGGGCCACGTTGATGGCCAGGCCGAACCCGAAGACCAGGACCGCAGGAAGCACCTCGCTGAGGTAGTTCCCCGAGGAACCGACCCGGCCGAAGAGGAAGAGCCCGGCCCCGATGACCACGGGCCCGACGCTCATCTGCAGCCGGGGCCCTATCCGCGTGGCCAGGGCCCCGGAGCGCGCGGACAGCAGAAGCATGATGAACGTCACCGGGAGCAGCGAGATGCCCGCTTCCAGCGCCGTGTAACCGGATACCTGCTCGAGCTGGATCGGCAGCAGGAACAGCGTGCCGCCCAGCGCGGCGTAGACGGCGAAGGTCACCACGTTCGCGGAGCTGAACTGGGCCGATGAGAACAGGCTGAGCGGCAGCAACGGCATGGGCGCGCGGTGCTCCCAGAACACGAACGCGATCAGCAGCGCCACGCCCGCCAGCAGCATGCTCAGCGAGACCGGCGCGGTCCAGCCGACCGAAGGCCCGTTGATGAGCCCGTAGGTGAGCCCGATCAGGCCGAGGGTCACCAGCGCGCCCCCGACGATGTCGAGCCGCCCGGTCTCCTCCGGGTCGCGCGACTCGGGGACATGCCGCAGGCTCACGGCCAGGACCAGGGCGGCCAGCGGCAGGTTGATGAAGAAGATCAGGCGCCAGGACACCACGGCGATCAGCCATCCGCCGAGGAACGGGCCGATGGCGGTGCCGATGCCGGCGTAGCCGGTCCAGGCCCCGATGGCGCGGCTGCGGTCCTGCTCCCTGAACGACCCCTGCAGGATGGCCAGGCTGCCGGGCGTGAGCAGCGCCGCGCCGACGCCCTGCACCGCTCGCGCCCCGATCAGCACCGGGGCGTCCGGCGCGACGCCGCAGATGAACGAGGCCACGGCGAACCAGGCCACGCCGGCCAGGAAAATCCTCTTGCGTCCGTACCGGTCGCCCAGCCCCCCGGACAACAGCAGCAGGCCGGCCAGCGTCAGGGTATAGGCGGTCACCACCCACTGCAGCGTGGACAGGCTGGCGTGGAAGTTATGCCCGATGGCCGGGAGCGCGATGCCCACCACCGTCGCGTCGATCGAGGCCATCGCCGACCCGAGCACGGTGGCGAGCAGCACCCAGCGCCCCCGCGCGCTGGCGAACCGAAGGCCGCCGGCGTCGGCGGGGCTGGCCGCCGGGGTGGCGGCCGCGCGCTCGGCCGATCTGTGGCGATCCGGCATAAGGCCACCATAGGCGCCGGGGCCCGGAGTGGCCGCAGCCGGTTTCGGGGAAGGCTAGGAACATGACCGGCACCAAGCCTCCTGTGATCTTCATCCACGGGCTCTGGCTGCACCCGACGTCGTGGGAGCCGTGGCTCGCGCTGTTCACCGAGGCCGGCTACGAGGCCACCGCGCCCGGCTGGCCCGGCGTGGCCGACACGGTCTCCGCCGCCCGGGCCGACCCGCACAGCATCGCCGATCACGGCATCGACGACGTCACCGACCACTACGCGAGGATCATCGACTCGCTGGACGCCAAGCCCGTCCTGATCGGGCACTCCTTCGGCGGGATGATCACCGAGAAGCTGCTCGGCCTCGACTACGGGGCGGCCGGGATCGCCATCGACGCGGCATCGATCAAGGGGGTGCTGCCGCTCCCCCTGTCCTCGCTGCGCTCGACCCTGCCGGTGTTCAAGAACCCGGCCAACCGGCACCGTGCGGTCTCGCTCACCGCCGAGCAGTTCCGTTACAGCTTCGGCAACGCGCTGCCGGAGGACGAGTCCAACGAGCTCTACGAGCGGTGGGCGATCCCCGCCCCGGGCAAGCCGCTGTTCGAGGCGGCCGACGCGAACTTCTCGCTGCACTCCCCGGCCAAGGTCAACACGAAGAACGACGATCGCGGGCCGCTGCTGCTGATCATGGGCGGCCAGGACCACACGGTCCCCGAGGCCATCACCAAGTCCACCCTGAAGCAGTACCGGCACTCCTCGGCGGTCACCGAGCTCACGGAGTTCGCCGACAGGGGCCACTCCCTGACCGTCGACCACGGCTGGCGGGGCGTGGCCGACCAGTGCCTGGCCTGGCTGGGCAGGCAGGGCCTGTAGCCGCATGGCCGAGGCGGGCCGCGGGCCGTCGGTGCGCGATGTGGACGTGCGGGCCGTGGTGGTGCCGCTGCGCCGGCCGCTGGCCACGCGCGTCGGGGACTTCTCCCGCTGGCCCCTGGTGCTCATCGATGTCCGCACCGATCAGGGTGATGTCGGGCGCGGTTACCTGGCGCCGTACCTGATCGCCGCGACCGCGGCGCTGCTCGCGGCGGTGCGTGACCTCGGTGCCGGGCTGCGCGGCCGGCCGGCCGCTCCGGGCCAGGCCTTCCAGGACGCCAGGGGCTGGCTCGGCCTGGCCGGTTACCAGGGCCTGGCGCTGGCCGCGGTGGCCGGAATCGACGTCGCGCTGTGGGACGCGCTGGCCAAGGCGGCCGGGCTGCCCCTGGCCCGGATGCTCGGCGGGACGCTGCAGCCGGTGCCGGCCTACAACAGCAACGGGCTCGGGCTCATCCCGCCCGCCGCGGCCGGGGACGAGGCGCTCGAATTGCTCGCCGAGGGGGGGTTCACCGCGCTGAAGGTGCGGGTCGGGCGGGCCTCGGCGGCCGACGACCTCGCCGCGGTCCGCCGGGTCAGGGACGCGGTCGGCGACGAGGTGACGCTGGTCGCCGACTACAACCAGGGCCTGGACCTGGCCGAGGCGCTGCAGCGCTGCCGGGCCCTGGACGACGAGGGCCTGGCCTGGATCGAGGAGCCGCTGCGCTACGACGACCTGGACGGGCACGCCCGGCTCGCCCGGGACATCGCCACGCCGATCATGCTCGGGGAGAACTTCTACGGCCCGCGCGCCCTGCATGACGCCATCCGGGCGCAGGCCTGCGACCTGGTCATGCCGGACCTGATGCGGATCGGCGGGGTGACCGGATGGCTGCGGGCCGCGGCGATCGCCGACGTGTCCGGCGTCCCCATGTCCTCCCACCTGTACCCGGAGGTATCTGGGCACCTGCTGCGGGTCACGCCGACCCGGCACTGGCTGGAATGGCAGGACTGGGCCCACCCGGTGCTGGCCCGCCCGTTCGAGGTCCGCGCGGGCCACCTGCACCTGCCCGACGTGCCCGGAAACGGCCTGGAGTGGGACGAGGAAGCGGTCGCGCGCTACGCTGCCGATCTTTGACCCGACCTAGCGCCACAGGTCGGTGATGGCCAGCCCCAGGCCGGCCAGCATCCGGCGCAGCAGCGGCAGCGACAGCCCGATGACGTTGCCCGGGTCGCCGTCGATGCTCTCCACGAACGGAGCCGCCAGCCCGTCGATGCTGAACCCGCCGGCCAGGGCCAACGGCTCGCCGCTGGCCACGTAGGCGGCGATCTCGGCCTCGGTCGGCGCGCCGAACCGCACCACCGTGCGGGCCACCTCCAGGATCCGGCGGGCGCCGGCGGGCTCGATCAGGCAGTGGCCGGTGCACAGCGTGCCCTCCCGGCCGGACATGCGCCGCCACAGCCGCGCCGCCTCCCCGGCCGAGGCCGGCTTGCCGATCGCGCGGTGGTCGAGATCCAGCATCGAGTCGCAGCCCAGGACGAGCGCGTCCGGGCGACGTACGGCCACGGCCGCGGCCTTGCGCTCGGCCAGCAGGACGACCGCGGCGGCGGTGTCCAGGCCGTCGCCGGTGGTCTCGTCCACGCCGCTGACCACCACCTCGGGATCGATCCCCGCTCCCTGGAGCAGGCGGAGCCGCCCGGCCGATCCCGACGCCAGCACCAGGCGGGCCGGTCCGGCGGGTGAGGTCACCCGGACAGGCTAACCGGCGGTCATGGCCAGCAAGCGGGGCGTCCGGGTATAAAGAGGCATGTCGATCGCCATCTCCGATGATCACCGCGCCCTGGCCGGCACCGTGTCCGAGTTCCTCGCCGCCCGCGGGGCCCGGGCCGCCGCCCGGGCCCTGCTCGAGGCGGAGACCGACCGGCTGCCCGGTTACTGGGACGAGCTAGGCGGGCTCGGCTGGCTCGGGCTGCACATTCCCGAGGAGTTCGGCGGCTCGGGCTTCGGACTGCCCGAGCTGGTGGTGGTGGTCGAGGAGTTCGGGCGGGCGGTGGCGCCGGGCCCGTTCGTGCCGTCGGTGATGGCCGGGGCCGTGCTCGCGGCGATCGCCCCGCCCGAGGTGCAGGCCCGGCTGCTGCCCGGCCTGGCCGACGGCTCGTCGGTCGGCGCGGTGGCGCT
>JASHUI010000422.1:0-7794 GCA_030040095.1 Streptosporangiaceae bacterium
GTGCGGGGGTCGAGGCCACCGGGGGCGGGTGGCTGATTCACGCTGGGATCTCCCGCGGAGTTAGCGGGCCACCAGGACGGTCTTGCCGGGCGGGCGCGGGCGCCGCCCGCTCAGGTAGGCCTCCCGCCCCTCGCTGAGCGGGATCTCCTGGCTGATCACCGCCCGCAGCCGCCCCTGCGCCACCAGGTCGCCGAGGTGCTCGAGCTCCGCCGCGTCCGGCTCGACGACGAAGAACATCGCATGCACGCCGTACCGGTCGGCCAGCTTCGACGACGGCGCGGCGGCGAGCGTCACCAGCCTGCCGCCCCGGCGCAGCAGCGCGTACGCGCCGTCCAGGGCGTTCCCGCCCACGGTGTCGATCACCACGTCCAGCCCGGAGGGCGGCGCGCTGGACGATCCGTTGCCCGGCACGATGACCTGCCGCGCGCCGAGCCCGGCCACGAAGTCGGCGTTCCGGCCGGTGTCGGTGGCCGTGACCTCGCCGCCCAGGATCACGGCCAGCTGGACGGCGAAGACGCCGACGCCGCCCGCGCCGCCGAGAACCAGCACCCGCTCGCCAAGGGCCACATCCGCCCGGTCGGCCAGCGCCTGCCACGCGGTGAGCGCGGCGAGCGAGAGCGACGCCGCCTCGGGATGCGAGATCGACGCGGGCTTGCGGGCCAGGTTGGCATCCGGGACCGTCACGTACTCGGCGGCCGCGCCGTCGCGGTCAAAGTCGATCAGCCCGAAGACCTCGTCGCCGGCCGCGAAGTCGGTGACCCCGTCGCCGAGCGCGGCGATCGTCCCGGACACCTCGTGCGAGGGGATGACCGGGGTCCGGTCGGCCCCGTCGCTGGTGGTCCAGGTCTGGTCCCAGGTCAGCTCGGCAAAGGTGATCGCGGCGGCGTGCACGGCGATGAGCACCTCGCCCGGGCCGGCCGTCGGCACCGGCGCCTGCTCGTAGACCAGCTCCTCGGGCCCGCCCCGCTGGTGCGCCCGCAGCGCCATCATGGTGTCCATCGCTCACTCTGTTTCTCTTGTTCGCTCGCCTCGGGGCCGCCTGAGGGCATCCCAGGCTATTGTGCCCGGCGGCGGCAGGGTGGCCCGGTGACCAGGCGAATGGCCGTGACCCCGCCGGGATCAACCGGGCCCTGTCCCGCCCAGCCGGGTCAGCAACGCGGCACGTGAAGCCGGACGCAACGCGTAGACCAGCATGAACATGGCCTCCCGGGCCAGCCGCTGGCCGTGCTCGGCGACCAGCAGCGACCGGCTGCCCTGCGTCGTCATCAGCGCGGCGGCGGCCCGGTACGCGAGTTCCCCGGCCGCGGCGCGCGCGACCGCGGTGCCCGGGCCGAGCCGGTCCAGCTCCGCCCGGACCGACGCGAGCTCGGCATCCAGCGGCGTCGGTCCCAGCATCCGGCAGCAACGCGCCGCGACCCCGAGGGCCCACGCGGCGTGTATCCGCAGCACCTCCGGGGCGGTGCCCTCGCCGGCCGGGTGCCGCGCCGTCATCCGCCCCGGGTCCACACGCAGCCGGTCGAACCCGACCCGGCGGGTTGCCGTCGCGTTCAAAGCGGCGAGCCTAAGTGGTTCGGCGTGCAGCTGCGCTCCCTCGCGGGCGTCGACCAGCAGCCACACGATGTCATCCCCGGCCCGCGCCGCCGCGTGGATGAGGTCGATGCGTCCCCAGCCGGAAACGAACGGCGACACCCCGTCGAGCAGCCAGCCCCCGGCGTCGGGGATCGCCCGCAGCGTGGGTCGCGGCAGGGCGCCGGCCAGGGCGACGCCCGCCCTGACCTCGCCCCGGGCCAGCGGGCCTAGCAGGCCGGCGGCGAGTTCCGGGTTGTCGCCCTGGGCCAGGGAGCGCACCAGGCTGTGGTGCTGCCCCCAGACAAACGCCGTGGTCAGGCAGCCGCTGGCCAGCGCCTCGGACACCGCGCACAGCTCGGGGAAGCTGGCGTCGAGGCCGCCCGCCTCCCGCGGCGCCGCGAGCCCGTACAGGCCGGCCCCGGCCAGGGTGTCGAGCAGCTCGCGCGGAACGGCGTCCGCCGCGTCGGTCGACAGCGCCGCGGGAAACAGCACCTCGTCGGCGATCTGCTGGGCGAGGCGCACGACATCCACGGGCTGAGCCTATAGATCGCCGGGCCGGCTTCACCGCCAGGCGGCCAGCGCGGACAGCAGGCCGGCCTGGCTGAGCGTGGTGCCGGCCCCGCTCGGCGCCGCCTTCGCGCACGGGTCATTCCGGCCGGGCGCCGGCTCGCCAGCTGGCGGCATTCGCCGGAAGTTGCTCAGGGGCCCGAACGCTCCGCTGCGGGGCGGGGCTGGGCTCCTCGCCGGAATCTGGGCGCGGCCGCCGACGCCGGGCGTCACCCCACGACAGCAGGCCGACCACCCCGAGCACGGCGGCGATGAACGCGGGCGACGCCCAGAGCGGGACCTCGTACAGGTCGGCGGTGACCAGCTTGACCGCGACCGCGGCGAGGATGACGGCCAGCCCCGGCTGCAGGTAGCGCAGCCGGCGGGCCGCGCCGGCCAGCAGGAAATACAGGGCCCGCATCCCCAGCAGCGCGAAGACATTCGAGGTGTACACCACGAACGTGTCGGTGGTCACGGCCAGGATGGCCGGGATCGAGTCGACCGCGAAGATCACGTCGGTGGCCTCGATGACGATCACGGCCAGCAGCAGCGGGGTGGCCAGCAGGCGGCCCCGCTCGCGGACGAGGAACCGCTGGCCGTGGAGCTCCGCGGTGGCGGGCAGTGCCCGGCGCAGCAGCCGCAGCACCCGCCTGTCCTGCGGCTCGGGTCCGCCGCCGCTACCGCCGCGCAGCATCCGGAGGGCGGCGTAGAGCAGCACGGCGCCGAACAGGTAGCTGACGGGGTGAAACGCCTCGAGCAGCGAGGCGCCCGCGGCGATGAACCCGGCCCGCATGACCAGCGCGCCGGTGATCCCCGCCATCAGCACCCGGTGCTGATAGCGGGGAGGGATCGCGAACGCCGAGAAGATGACCGCGAAGACGAACACGTTGTCCAGCGAGAGGCTCTTCTCGATCAGGTAGCCGGCCAGGTAGGCCTGCGCCGTGCCGCTGCCCAGCCACGCCCAGAGCAGCCCGCCGAAGCCCAGGCCCATGGCCACCCAGACCGCGCTCCAGGCGCCCGCCTCCGTGACCGATACCTGGTGCGCGCGGCGGTGCAGCACGAACAGGTCCAGGGCCAGCATGGCGAGCACGAACGCGGCGAAGCAGACCCAGGCCCAGGCGGGCACGGTCATCGTGGCCGCCCGGGCACGGCTTTGCGCGTTCGCTGTGTCGCCGTCATGTCCCGCGCTCCCGTATCGAGCAACGCCCGCACGGTTATGGGGCGTTTTCCGTACCGGCGCAAGCTAATCGCGGCGATTTGGAACCGTGGTGCCGCCGGCGTGGAGGACCGGTGGGGAACGTGCGAGACCGGGCACCCCGTCTCGGCAGATGCGCGCGTGGCCGATCTCGACGGTGCGGACCGTCAGCGGCTCACCGCCTGCTTGACCAGGGTGCGCCCGAAGTCCCACATCAGGCCGCTGCCACGGTGCGCGTCCTTCATCACGTCGTCGAACGCCTCGCGGAACAGCTCCACCTCGGCTTCCCCGATGGTCAGCGGCGGCAGCAGCTTGATCACCTCGGTGTGGTCGCCGGAGACCTGGGTCAGGATGCGGTGCCGCTGGAACAGCGCCACGACCACCATCTGGGCGAACAGCCCCACCCGGGCGGCCTGCAGCATGCCCCAGCCCGGCCGCAGCTTCAGCGAGCTCGGCTTGGTGAACTCCAGGCCGATCATCAGGCCGCGGCCCCGGACCTCGCCGAGCAGCTCGTACTGCTCGATCATGCCGGTCAGCGCGGCCCGGAGCGCGTCGCCGGTGCGCTCGGCGTTGCTGACCAGCTGCTCGTCCTCGATGACGGCGAGCGAGGCCAGCCCGGCCGCCATCGCGGCCGCGTTCGAGCCGAACGTCGAGTCGTGCACCAGCACCCGGTCCATCGACGAGTAGACCTTGTCGAAGATCCAGCCCTTGGCCAGCGTCGCGCCCACCGGGACGAACCCGCCGGATAGCGCCTTGGCCACGGTGACGATGTCCGGCTCGACGTCCTCGTGCTGGTAGCCGAAGAACCGCCCGGTCCGCCCGAGCCCGGTCTGCACCTCGTCGCAGATCAGCAGCGCGCCGTGCTCGTGGAGCAGGGCCGCGGCCGCGCCGAGGAACCCTTCCGGCGGCATCCAGACGCCCTTGCCCTGGATCGGCTCGATGATGAGCGCGGCCACGTCGCCCTTGCGAAGCTCGGCCTCCAGCGCGTCGGCATCCCCGAGCGGAACGCTCACGTCGGGCAGCAGCGGGTCGAACCCCTTGCGGAACTCCGCCGCGCCGTTGACCGACAGCGAGCCGGCGGTGAGGCCGTGGAAGGCGTGGCTGCAGTACAAGATCCGCTTCCTGCCCGTCGCGTACCGGGCGAACTTCAGCGCCGCCTCGACCGCCTCGGTGCCGCTGTTGCCGAAGTACACCCGGTCGAACTCGGGGGCCTTGGCCAGCAGCCGCTCGGCCAGCAGGCCGGGCAGCAGCGGGCAGTCGAACTGGACCAGGTCGGCCAGCTCGGCGTCGAGCACGTCGTGCAGGGCCTTGCGGACGACGGGATGGTTGTGTCCCACCCCGAACACGCCGAACCCGGCCAGGAAGTCGGCGTACCGGTTCCCGTCCCGGTCGTACAGGTACGTGCCCTCGGCCCGCACGTACTCCTTGTCGAACCCGATCGCGTGCAGCATGCGCGGCAGCTGCGGGTTGAGGTAACGGGCGTGCAGGTCGTACCCCTCGTCGCGGCGGGCGGCGATGAGGGACGGCAGATCGAATCCCATGGCAGCACTCTTCCGGTTCAGGCAGGCCTCTGGTCTGCCGACATCGAACAATTCTCGCCGAGTTCCGGCCGGGGTGGCTGGCCGGGAGGCGGCCTCCGGCCAAGGCGCCCGAAAAACCCCGATCAGGCTAGCGCCCGGAGCGCGTCGGCCAGCGGGGCCAGGCTGTCCGGCGGGGCACCGTGCGGCAGGTTCATGATCACCAGGTCGACGCCGGCGTCCCGGTAGGCGGCCGCGGTCTCGGCCGCCGCCTGGGGCCCGTCGTCCGTCCGCACGTTGACCGAGCAGGTGATCTCCCCCGGGTCGCGGCCGAGCTTCTCGCAGTGCTCGAGCAGCGTGTCCTTGAGGCTGCGCCAGTCGTCGGGGCCCTGGGTGATCGCGTTCCACTGCTGGGCCCAGCGCGCGGCGGTGCGCAGCGTCCTGGTCCGGCCGCGCCCGCCGATGACGATGGGCGGATGCGGCCGCTGCACCGGCTTGGGCTCGCAACGCGCCTCGGTGAGGTGCAGGTACCTGCCGTCGAACGTGGTGGTGGTGTCGCTGAGCAGCCTGACGATGACCTCGACGCCCTCGTCGAAGCGGTCGAACCGCTCGCGCAACGGGGGCAGGTCTATGCCGTAGGCGTCGCACTCCATCTGGTTCCAGCCCGCGCCGAGGCCGATCTCTAGCCGACCTTCGGAGATGATGTCCACGGTCGCGGCCATGTTGGCCAGCACCGCGGGATGGCGGTAGACCATGCCCGTGACCTGGCAGCCGATCCGGATCCGCCGGGTGCCCTGGGCCAGCGCGGCCAGCATGGTCCAGGCCTCGAAGTTGGGCCCGGTGAGGTCCCCGGTCAGCGGGTAGAAGTGGTCCCAGTTCCAGCCGGACTCGAAAACGTCGATGTCGTCGGCCGCAAGCCACACGTCGCGGATCTGCGCCCAGCTCTGGTGCTCGGGTCTCGTCTTGATCGCGAAGCGCACTGATCCTCCCTCATCCGCCGCCATCGTCGCCGCGCCGGTGCACCGCTAATCCCCCATGCCGGAAACGTAACAGAACGCGCCGTCTCCGCGGGCCCGGGTACCGGCGCCGGGAGCGGGAGCGCGGGCGAGAGCCGGCCGTAGCTACGCTGGACCGGTGGGCAGGGACGCCGACCGCCAGTACGTGCCGGCGCCGATGCGCCGCGATGTCCGCCTGCTCGGGGACCTGCTCGGCGAGGTGCTCCGGGAATCGGGCGGCCAGGGCCTGCTCGACGACGTCGAGCGGCTGCGCCGCGCCGTCATCGCCGCCCGGCACGCCGAGCCGGCGGTCCCGGCCGGGCCGGGGAGGACGTCCGGCGACGCGCTCGGCAAGATCAGCGAGATGGTGACGGCCTGGCCGCTGGAGCGGGCCGAGTCCGTGGCCCACGCCTTCACCGTGTACTTTCACCTGGCCAACCTGGCCGAAGAGCATCAGCGGGTCCGCACGCTGCGCGAGCGGGACGGCGGCGGCGAGCCGGTCCGTGAGTCGCTGGCCGACGCCGTGGCCAGGATCGGGGCCGCGCAGGGCTCCGCCCGCGTCGGCGAACTGGTCGCGGGACTGCGCGTGCACCCGGTCCTGACCGCGCACCCCACCGAGGCCCGCCGCCGGGCGGTCACCGAGGCGCTGCGACGGATCGGCGCGCTGCTGACCCGGCTCGACGACGAGCGGCTGGGCGCGAGCGAGCGGGCGGAGACCCGGCGCCGGCTCAAGGAGGAGATCGACCTGCTGTGGCGGACGTCGGCGCTGCGGTCGGCGGCCATGCGCCCG
Source organism: Streptosporangiaceae bacterium (assembly GCA_030040095.1). Classification (GTDB taxonomy): domain Bacteria; phylum Actinomycetota; class Actinomycetes; order Streptosporangiales; family Streptosporangiaceae; genus JASHPR01. Next base: position 6,613 of record JASHUI010000422.1, read on the forward strand.
CTCGACGAGGTCCGCGCGGCCATGACCGCGTTCGACGAGACCCTGTTCCTCGTGGTCCCCGCCCTGTACCGGTCGCTGGACCGGGCGCTGAACGGCCCGGACTCGGGCCGGACGCAAGCCGCGGCGAGCGCGTTCCTGCGCTACGGCAGCTGGATCGGCGCGGACCGGGACGGCAACCCGTTCGTGACCGCCGAGGTGACCAGGCAGACGGCGGCGATCCAGGCCGAGCACGTGCTCCGGGCGCTGGAGAACGCGACCGAGCGGATCGGCCGGGCGCTCACCGTGCACGCGGGCTCCGGCCCGGCGGCCCCGGCCGCGGGCATGGCGCGGGCGATGGCGGCCGCACAGGACCGGCATCCGGAACTGCTCGCCGAGATCACGGCCCGCGCGCCGGGGGAGCCGTTCCGCGCCTACCTCGTCTACGCCGCACGCCGCCTGCGCGCGACCCGGATGGAGCTGGGGGACCAGCCGGCCTCGGGGACCGACCGCGGCGAACCGGAGCGCGGCTGGCCCGGCCAGGCCCTCCCGGGCCTGGCCTACCCGGGACCGGCCGAGTTCCTCGACGATCTGCGCCTGGTGCAGCGGGAACTGGCCCGGGCGGGCGCTCCCCGGCAGGCGTTCGGTGAGCTGCAGCACCTGATCTGGCAGGCGGAGACGTTTGGCTTCCACCTGGCCGAGCTCGAGGTCCGCCAGCACAGCGCGGTGCACGCCCGCGTCCTGGCCGACCTCGCGACGGGCGGCCCGCTCTCGGCGCAGACCCGCGAGGTCCTCGCGACGTTCCGGGCCATGGCCTGGATCCAGGACCGGTTCGGCCCCGCCGCCTGCCGCCGGTACGTGGTCAGCTTCACCAGGTCGGCCGCTGACATCGCCGCGGTCTACGACCTGGCCCGCCGGGCCATACCGGACGGGCGGCTGCCCCAGCTCGACGTGGTCCCGCTGTTCGAGAGCGGCGCTGACCTGGAGAACGCGGCCCGGGTGCTCGACGACATGCTGCTGCTCGAGCCGGTCGCGGCCAGGCTGGCGGCCACCGGGCGGCGGCTGGAGATCATGCTCGGCTACTCCGACTCGGCCAAGGAACTGGGCCCGGTCAGCGCGACGCTGCGGCTGTTCGCCGCGCAGCAGCGGCTGGTCCGCTGGGCCCAGGCCAACAACGTCCGGCTGACCATGTTCCACGGCCGCGGC
>JASHUI010000423.1:0-5251 GCA_030040095.1 Streptosporangiaceae bacterium
CGGCCTGACCAAGCGGTTCGGGGCCACGGTCGCGGTCAACGACGTCGAGCTGCTGGTCCCGCGCGGCTGCGCGTTCGGCTACCTCGGACCGAACGGAGCGGGCAAGACCACGCTGATCCGCACCCTGCTCGGCCTGACCCGGGCCGACGCCGGCACGATGTCGCTGCTCGGCATCCCGGTCCCGGCCGAGCGGAGCCGGGCCCAGGCCCGGGTCGGGGCGATCGTCGACGAGCCCGCGTTCCACCCGCACCTGACCGGGCGGGACAACCTCCGCCTCATGGCCGCCGCCAGGGGCGGCGACGCGGCGAAGCGCATCGACCCGTCGCTGGAACGGGTCGGCCTGGCCGAACGCGCCGGCCACAAGGTGGCCACGTACTCGCTGGGCATGCGCCAGCGCCTCGGCGTGGCCTCGTGCCTGCTCGGCGACCCGGAACTGCTGATACTGGACGAGCCGATGAACGGCCTCGACCCGGCCGGAATGCACCAGATGCGGACGATGATCACGGCCCTGGTGGACGAGGGCCGGACCGTCGTGCTGTCGTCCCACCTGCTCGACGAGGTGGAGCGCACCTGCGACGCGGTGGCCATCGTGGACCGCGGCCGGGTCGTCCGCCAGGGCCCGATCGACGAGCTCATCCGCGGCGCGAGCGCGCTGTCGGTGCAGGTCGACTGCTCGGACCCGGCCCGCGCGGCACGGCTCATCGACGAGGCGCGGATCGCCGCCGGCGCGTCCCTCACCGATGCCGGGATGACGGTCACGCTGCCCGCGGGCGCGTCCCGCGAACTGGTCGCCGAGATCAACCGCCGGCTGGTCGGCGCCGGGATCTCCGTGTACGGCCTCCAGGAGGTCCGCGCCTCTCTGGAGGAATGGTTCCTGTCCGTGACGACCCGACTGGGAGAAAACCCGTGACCAGTCCCGCCCCCGCGGCCGAGCCGCTGCTGTCCGCAGGGCGATCCCCGGCACCGGCCGGCCGGACGACCGTCGGGCGGCGGCTCGGCGGCTCGCTGCCGACCTGGGACCTCATCGCCACCAGGCACCTGGAACTGCGCAAGCGCCGCGGCCTCATGATCACTGTCGCGGTGATGATCATCGCGCCGACGGTTCTGATCCTGGGCCTGCGGCTGGCGTTCCACCTGTTCGACCCGGCCCACTACGGGCCGGCCGGAAACCCGGGCGTCTTCGACGCCATCGCCAACCTGACCGCGGAGTTCGGGTTCATCGTGGCCGCCGTGGTCGGCGCGGCCGCCGGGACCACCGACCTGCACGACGGCGTGTTCCGCTACCTGGTCGTCACCGGCCGGTCGCGCCTGGCCCTGTACCTGGCGCGCATCCCGGCCGGCCTGGCGATCGTCGTCCCGGCGGTCGCCGTGGCGTTCACGATGCTCTGCCTGGTCACGAGCTACGAGTCGGCTCCGCAGCCGACCTCGGTCAGCATGAACAACAACATCGCGGTCCCGCCGTACCTCGACCAGGCCCAGCTGCAGACCTGGATCAACCAGCATCCGCGGCAGGCGGCCCAGGCGTTCGGGCCCGGCCTGGTCCTCGGCCCCGGCGCCCCGATCCCTCCGGGGACCAAGCCCGGCATCGCCGCCGACTACGCCAACTACATCGAGTCCGAGGACCAGCAGTTCGAGCCGGCGGCCAACGAGATGTTCAAGATCGGGCTGTGGCTCGCGCTCGAGGCCGGGATCGGGTTCCTGGTCGGGCTCGGGCTCGGCTCTCTCACCGGGCAGCGCACGCTGTCGACGATCCTGCTGATCGGGCTCGAGATCATCGTGACCCCGATCCTGGCCCGCCAGCCGATCCCCTACTTCCTGGACGGCCAGCGGCTCGACGTCGGCGTGGCGATGGACCAGCTTCGCCCCGCCGGGCTCGCCCCGATCGGCGGCGGAGCGCTGTTCGGCGGGCGGGGCGCCCTCGGCATACCGCCGATGCCGACCTGGGCCATGATCTCGGTGATCGTCGGCTGGATCGTGGTCTGGTCGGTGGCCGGGGCGTGGCGGATGATGACCCGCGACGCGTGACGACGCCGCCCGGCCCGATCGCGGAAGGGCCGCCGCCCTCCGGTTGCCGGCCGGCCAGATGGCGCCGCGTTAACCGGCGCGACCGCACCGCCTGCTGGTACTGCTCGGCCACGCCGGCCGGAAGCCGCCCCCGGTCGCTGAGCTCGATGCCCTGGTCCCTCGCCCACGCCCGGATGTCGGCGCTGCGCCGGCGGCTGGCCGCGGTACGTCTCGTCCGGCGCGGCCTTGTCGTCCCCGCCGGGCGGGCGTGATCGACGAACGGCGCCAGCCTCTGGCGCATCCTCGCCGCGTTCTTGGTGCTCAGGTCGATCTCGTATTGCCAGCCGTTAACCGCGAACCGCACCGTCTCGTCGGCGTGGCCGCCATCAATATCGTCCACAAGTGTGACAATTGTCTCTCTTGCCACTCCAACCCCCGTGACCAGATCGGCCATCTGCGCTGTTCCGGCGTCATACCCAGACGGGCCATCCACTGCCTTGGTCAGGCTGGTACCCCTTTGGCCGGGTAATGCAACACGCTATTTCTCCGGGTCAGTAGCGGGCGCCTTCCGGCCCGGGCGCCCGGGCCAGCTACGGCAGCCAGCGCAGCACGGCCACCACCTTGCCGCGGATCTCGGCCCTGTCTGCCGGGATGGGGGTGTAGGCCGAGTTCTGCGGCATGAGCCAGACGCGGCGGCCCTCCTTCTTGTACGTCTTGACCGTGCCCTCGACCTCGATGCCGTCCAGCGCCGCGGCCACGATGTCGCCGTCCCTGGGCGGGTCGAACAGCTGGCGCACCACCACCCAGTCGCCGGGAAAGATGCCGACGCCGGTCATCGAGTCACCCACGATCTTGAGGATGAACAGGCCATCGGAGGCGCCGACCACGTCGCGGGGCAAAGGGATGCGGTCCTCGATCGACTCCAGCGGGGGGATCGGCGCCCCCGCCGCGATCTGCCCGAGGACCGGCACCCAGACCACCTTGCGCGAGCCCGCGTCCACCGCGGCCGGCTGGGCGGCGGGCTGGCCCGGCCGCAGCACCCGGACCGTGCGCGGCGAGCGCGGGTCATAGCTGATGAAACCCGCGGCCTTCAATTCCTGCAGGTGATGCAGGACGCTGGAGGCGCTTTTCAAATCGGTGGCCTTCGCGATATCGCGGTTGCTCGGCGAGCAGCCGTGGTCGGCCACATAGTCCTCGATGGCCTGGAGCACCCTGCGCCGACGCCAGGTGAGCACGTCGCGGCCGCGCCGTTCGGACGGCTCGTTCCTGGTTACCATCGGGCCTCCGCCTCGGTGATCCTTTCCAGCCTACGGTGAAAGGCCGCGGCCCGGCCAGATGGTCGCAGCGCCAGCGAAACGCGCCGCTGCCGGAGCGGGGCCTCAGCGCCGAGGCTTCAGCTCCGTCCGCAATTCGTGACTGCCGTACTCGGTCTCGCTTTCGTAGTACAGCCGCAAGGCCCCGTCCGGCAGCACGATCACCGAGACGTAGCGCAATGCGCCGCCACCGAAAGGACTGGACGCCGGGCCGGCCTCGGGCACGTACCGTGACCCGTCCCACCTGGCGATCCCGGTCTTTTCTTCGTAGTTCTGCGCGGCCGTTGCCCGGCCATCGAAATAGGCATGCTCGCCGACAATCGCCGTTATCCGGGTACCCCGGCTGTACCACGTGCCCGGTTCGGGCTCCATGACGGTCCTGCGGCTGTAGGCATCGACGCTGATCATCCGGTCGGCGTTCTCGTCGCCTTCGGTCAGCGGGTGCAGCGTTGCCCATATGCGCAGCTCCTGCCCGCGAAGCAGCACCGGGTCCTTGATGCCGAATGACGCGCTGCCGGGAAAGACGGTGGTGCGGGTCCTGGCGCTGAAATCAGCGGGACCGCTTGCGCGCAGTCTCTCGATACGCCAGTGCTTGGAGTTGAACGTCGCGCAGCTCAGATACAGGTCCCAATCGCCGTCAGGCGTGACGTCCAGGGCCGGACGCTCCAGGGACGCTGCATCCATGTCCTCCTTATCGATGGCGCACAACGTATCAAAATGGACACCATCGTCGATCGGAGAGCGGGCCACGTAGGCCCGGTTGCCCCGGCCCTTGTCGACCGGGTGCCTGTCGCGATACGCGAGATAGATGCTGCCGTCGTGAATGAGCGCGCTCGCGGCGCCGATCCAGTTGCCGACTCCGGGCGCGGCGTGCAGGACCGGCTGGCTGTTCTTCACCTCTGGCAGCATGACCCCGCGTCCTTGGCGGCGAGCCCGGGGGCGGCCGCCGCCGACGAGGCGGCCGCGGAAGCGTCGCGCATAAGCCCCACGCTATCGGCCGGCGCCGACCGGAGGCCGGGCGGGCCCGCGAGGCCGCGCGGGCCCGGGAGGCCGGACTCGGTCACCGGCCACCCGGATGCAGGTCGTCCGCGGCCGCGCGTACCGTACCCGCATGGCCATCGCACGCTTCCCCGGCATCGTCATCGACTGTCCCGATCCGGGCGCTCTCGCCAGCTTCTACGGCGCGATGCTGGACTGGAAGGTCGAAACCTCCGGCGACTGGGCCGATGTCCGCGCGCCGGATGGTCAGTGCATCTCCTTCCAGCAGGTGGAACCCTACGTCGCGCCCGTATGGCCGACTCAGGAGGTGCCGCAGCAGATGCACCTCGACGTGATCGTCGACGACCTCGACGCCGCCGAGGCCGCGGTGCTCGATCTCGGCGCGACCAAGCACGAGCACCAGCCCGGTACCTCCTTCCGGGTGTTCCTCGACCCGGCGGGGCACCCCTTCTGTCTCTGCATCGACTGACCCGGGCGGCCGGCAACCACGCGGGCGGCAGCCCGTCCGCTGGTCACCGCACGCTGAGGACCAGCTTTCCCGCGACGTGCCCGGTGTCGCCGAGTTCGTGCGCCTTGGCCGCGTCGGCCAGCGGGAACGTGCCCGCGATGACCGGGCGCAGCTTGCCCCCGGAGGCCAGATCCGCGATTGCGGTCATCCCGCCGTGATCGGCCTCGACCAGGATGACCTCGGCCCGGACGCCGAGCCGGGCCGCCTCGGCCGCCACGTCGCGCGGGAAGGGCAGCAGTGAGATCAGCATGCCGCCGGGGCGCAGCGTGCGCAGCGACCGCGCCGGATAGTCGCCGCCGAACGCGTCGAGCACCACGTCGACGTCGCGGACGGCCGCGGCGAAATCGGTGGTCGGGTAGTCGACCAGCTCGTCCGCGCCCAGCCCGCGGAGCAGGTCGTGGTGGCGCGCGCTGGCGGTGCCGATCAC
>JASHUI010000424.1:0-11130 GCA_030040095.1 Streptosporangiaceae bacterium
TCCAGGATCAGGGGGAAGACCTCGTGGTTACGGTCCTCGCCCTGCTCCTCCCAGGCCCGTTGCTCGGCCTCGACCGCCATCCGGTCCTCGGCGAACACCCGCTCGGTGAACCGGCGGATGAACGGCCAGGCCACACGCAGCGCCCCGGGGACCCGCGGCTTGGCGATCATGAGCAGGCCGTACGCGTGGGTGATGCGCTGTGCCGCGTCCTCGGGCACGTAGGCCGCCCACAGCGAAAACGCGGGGCGTCCGGCCTCGGCCGCGGTCAGCCGCAGGGTCTGGTAAGGGTAGCCGGTGCGGATGGTGAGGATGTGCGGGGCGCCGCCGCCGCCAGCGGCTCCGGCGAGCAGGCCGGCTCCCAGGGATTTCCTGCCGCCGGCGTGGGTGAACAGGTACCGCGCCTCGACCCAGTGCGGGCCGGCCTGATAGCCGAGCAGCTCGGGCTTGATGCGGCCGACGACGCCCCGGTGCAGGAACTGGTGGTTCATGTCCAGCAGGTTCTCGTGCAGGAACGAGTAGTGGCAGGCCACGGTGCGGGAGAAGATCATGGTCTCGTGCCCGGCGGAATCGAGCTGCGGCAAGGGCGCGGCCTCGGCCTTGCCCGGGTCGCCAGGGAAAGCGAACACCAGGCCGTAGGCCTCGCGGACCGGGTAGGCGCGCACCGCGCGCGGCGGCCGGGGCGCGCCCTTGGGCAGGTTCGGGATCTGCCAGATGCGCCCGTCGCCCCGGTAGGCCCAGGCGTGGTAGCAGCAGCGAAGCGCATCGCCCTCCACCACCCCCATGCTCAGCGGCACCTGGCGGTGGGCGCACCGGTCCTGCAGTCCGTAGACCTGGCCGCGGCCGCCGCGGTACAGGGCGATCCGCTGCCCGGCGAACGCGGCCGCGAACGTCTTTCCGGTCCGCACGCTGGCGGAGAGCGCGACCGGGTACCAGAAATCCATGTTGATCCCGACGCGCCGAAGGTCCGCGGTCTCCCCGGCGACCATCCCGCCTCGCGCGGGAAGCGTCTCGGTCATGTTCTCCCCCGTCCGCGCCTCATCGAGCCTGCCGCCCGCCTGGACCCCAGAGGTCGCGCAGGCCGCGCAGGTCGTGGCCAAGGCGGTCCGGCTCGCTGGCCTGCGCCCGCCCGGCATGGAGCCGCCCTGGATCAGCCGGGTGCCCGAGCCCCGGCGGCGACGCCCCTGGGAGTACGCTACGGCGAGGGCGCTGCCCGGGCTGACCGCGCGAGCGATGCTGCTGTCTTTCAGCCGTTGCTCCACCGTAAGTTTAGATCCAGCCCGTTCCCTCTCCCGTCGAGCGGGCCGCGGAACGGAGCGCGAGCGTCGAAGGGCGTCGCACCAGGCCGCCTGAGTATCCCGTTCTTCGTCCGTGTCCTGCTCGATAGAGGCTGACGTATTGTGATGAAGGGCTTGCGGCGAGCGCGATCTGGCTCGGGTTCTGGCGTGAGTTCTCCGCCGGATGCGGGCGACTCACGGCCGGTCCCGGTATCCCCCGCCCGGGGTGCTGAGCCGGGAGAGCAGCAGGCAGAGCCCGCGGTCAGGCGAAGGCGGCGACGCCGGCGCGTCTTGATCGCGGCGCCCTTCCTCGTTCTGCTTTCTTGGGGGATTGTTTCGTACACGGTCTATGTGCTGCAGCCTTCGAGCCTGCCGTGGCGCGTGCGCAGCGTCGAGTGGGTCCGAGCCGACGTGCCTTTCGGCAACTGGATGGTCGACAACATCGAGCAGATCTACTACACCTCGAACGCACCGAAGCCGGGCGGACCGCCACTCAGGAGCCTGCCGAAGGTCGGGCTGAACCCCGCGCGAACCCCGGGCACCGCGAAGTCTCAGGCACAAACGGCTCCCTGGCCGCCGCCGGTCAAGCCGGTGTTCCCTGACCCGCTGCCCGGCGAAGGAGTCTGGAGGCCGACCGGCCCGCCGGTTGACGGTGGTCCGCCGGTACTGGTGACGACCTACCGGCCTGAGCTCGACTATCCGCAGATCGTCGCCTACGTCGCCTGGTTCGACCATACGCGCACCCAGATCGCGTACTATCCGGGCCGATACGAGCCGCCGAACGCCGCCGTACGCGGGCCGATGATGGTCCCGGACGATCAGCGCTATCGGCTGCTCGCGACCTTCAACGGCGGCTTCACCTACACCGACGGCAATAATGGCTCGGCCGACAACGGCCGCACCAATGAGCCGCTGACGGACGGCAACGCCACGCTCATCGGCTATAGCGACGGCAGCATCGCGATCGTGAAGTGGAATGGCGGCCCGGACGTAGGGCCGGGCATCGCCTGGGCACGCCAGAGCCTGGCCCCGATCGTCTGGAACGGACAGCTGAACCCGCAGCTGAACGACAACCCGAACAGCCCGCAGTGGGGGTACACGCTCGGCGGCGTCACCCGCGTCTGGCGCACCGGCGTCGGCATCGACGGTCGCGGCAACCTCATCTACGTCGCCGCCGACGGCCAGACGGTGATCACCCTGGCGCAGATCCTCCAGCACCTCGGTGCGGTGCGGGCGATGGAGTTCGACATCAACCCCTATTGGCACACCTTGATCACCTACACCCACGGCGCTCACGGTCTCGTCCCCACGATGGTCGGACCCAACCCGAATCAGCCGGTGACGCGCTACCTCGTCCCCGACGACCGTGACTTCTTTGCCGTCTACCAGCCGGTGCCCGGCCCGGTCACCGTCCCCTTCAATTAGCCTCCCGCCGCACCATTCAGGTCCGCGGCGCGGACGGGGTGAACCGCACGGGCATGTGCTTGATCCCGTTGAGGAAGTTGGACCTGAGCCTGCTCACCTCGCCGTCGAGCTCGATGTCCGGCATCCGCTCGGCCAGGGCCTGCAGCAGGACCCGCAGCTCCAGCGCGGCCAGGTGCCGGCCCAGGCAGAAGTGCGGGCCGCCGCCGCCGAAGCCCACGTGCGGGTTGGGGTCCCGCGCGATGTCGAAGGCCTGCGGGTCGGCGAACACGTTCTCGTCCCGGTTGGCCGAGGCGTAGAAGACCACCACCTTCTCGCCCTCGGCGATGGCCTGGCCGCCGATCTTCGTGTCGCGGGTGGCGGTGCGCCGGAACAGGTTCACCGGGCTCACCCAGCGGACGATCTCCTCGGCCGCGGTGGGGACCAGCCCGGGATCGTCGAGCAGCCGCCGCCACTCGCCGGGATGCTCGAAGAACGCCAGCATCCCGCCGGACGCGGCGTTGCGCGTGGTCTCGTTGCCGGCCACGGTCAGCAGCAGGAAGAACAGGTCGAACTCGTCGGTGGTCAGCACCTCGCCGACCTCGTCCGGCTGCAGCAGCCGGGTCACGATGTCATCGGCGGGCTGCTCGCGGCGGCGCGCGGCGAGCTCGCCCGCGTAGGCGTAGATCTCCGCGGCGGCCGCGATCCCCTCCTCGGGCGAGCGCCGGAACTCGGGGTCGTCGAAGCCGACCAGCTTGTTGGACATCTCGAAGATCCAGGCGCGGTCCTGCACCGGCGCGCCGACCAGTTCGCAGATCACGTGCAGCGGCAGCGGCGCGGCCACGTCGGTCACGAAGTCCGCCGTGCCGCGCGGCACCACCTCGTCGATCAGCGTGTCGCAGATCTCCCTGATGTGCTTGGCCAGCCGGCCGATCATCCGCGGGGTGAACCCGCGGTTCACGAACGCGCGCTGGCGGGTGTGCTGCGGCGGGTCCATGTTGAGCATCATCAGCCGCTGCATCTCGATCTCTGACTCGGGCGTCTCGGCGAACAGGACCAGGCGCCGGCTGGAGGAGAACGCCTCGGGATGCCGGGAGACGTAGCCGATGTCGGCGTGCCGGGTCACCGCCCAGAACCCGGGCCACTCCGGGGCCCCGCCGTGCTCATGCCAGTAGACCGGGGCGTGCCGCCGGAGCCAGGCGAACTGATCATGGGGTGCGCCGGCCCGCTGGTAGGTGTCCGCGTCCACTAGGTTGATGTCGGGAACCATTCCGGCCTCCGTCCGTGGCTGGAACCGGTATCACCGACGATACGTTTATTCCCCGGCAAACACCCGGGCCCGGGCGCGCGAACGCCGCTTCGCCGGCGGCACGGGCGAGGGCGCGAGCGAACGACGAGAGGTGCGCGACATGGACGACTCGCTCGACCGCGACGAGGAGCAGACCACCATGTCCTACCGCGCGGTCGGCCCGGGCCTGCCGGTCGTCACCCACTCCGGCGAGCAGTTCGGCGTGGTCGAGCACGTGCTCGAGGTGCCCGAGCTCGACGTGTTCGACGGCATCGTGGTGTACACCGGCACCGGGCTCGCCGCGCCGCACGCCAAGACCGAGCGGCGCGCGAGGGCCGAGATGCTCCGGATGGGGCAGGCCAGAGGCTGGCTCAAGTTCGTCGACGCCGACCAGGTCGAGGCGATCACCCCCGGCTACGTCAAGTGCCGGTTCGAGGAGCCGCAGGTCGCCGACCTGCCAGCGCCCAATGCCCCGCCGGTCTTCGAGCCCGACATGGTCCGGGAGGATCGCGCGTCGACTCACTCGGGCTGGGGCCCGTGGTTCGGCCGCTGGTTCGAGCGCCCGCGCTGGGTCCGCAAGCAGTCCTGAAGGCTCCCGCGACCCCGCCCCGGTCAGGGAACGGTGACCGGGCCGCTCGCGCGCACGGTCGTGGTCGTGCTGCCCGGCACGGGCACGGCGGTGCTCGACTCGTTGCAGCTGCCGTTGCTGAGCTTGGGCAGCGTGCCGCTGAACTTCAGGGCGGCGTCCCCGTGGCCGGTGATTCCCTTGTAGCTGCCGGTGCCGTTGCCGAGCTGGTAGGTGGCGCCGGTCACGGTGAAGACCGCGGCGCAGGTCTTGGGGTTGATGCTGCCCGCCTCCTTGCCGGCGGTCAGGTGGCCGACCTGGAAGGTGCCGCGGGGGAACCTGGCGACCAGCGGGGCGTTCGCAGCCGACGACGCGGCCTGCACGGTCCCGGTGGCCGAGATCACGCCGCTGGCGACGGCATGGTAGACGGGGTTCGCCACGACCGAGTGCGTGGTCAGGTCGAGCGTCTGGGTGCCCGTCGCCGGGCCCGACGAGCCGCAGGCGGCGGCCAGCACCCCCGTGATCGCGACGGCGGCCAGGGAGGCGACGGCCTTGCCCGGAATGCGTGTCATGATCATCATCCCCCGGAATGCGGCCGAGTCTGCGGAAGTCCCGACATGCTCCCCCGGTGCGCGGTGCCCGGCCCTGGTTTGTGCATCCCCCGTCCGGGCGGCGCGCTACCATGGCGGCATGAACCCTGACGCCCGACCCTCGCTCGACGGCCTGGAGGACAAGTGGACTCGTCGCTGGGCGCAGGCGCGGGTAGTACAAGTTTGACGGGACAGGGAGTTCTGCCGGGACAGGGCGCCGCGGCGACGTCTACGCCATTGACACTCCCCCGCTGACGGCGAGCGGTTCGGCCCACCTCGGGCACGCCTTCTCTTATACCCACACCGATGCGGTCGCGCGGTTCTGGCGGATGCGCGGCAAGGACGTGTTCTACCCGGTCGGCTGGGACGACAACGGGCTGCCCACCGAGCGCCGGGTGCAGTACCACTACGGCATCCGCTGCGACCCGTCGCTGCCCTATGATCCGGGGTTCACCCCGCCCCGGCCGGACCCGGGCCAGGCGGGCGGGCGCGGGCCGGACCAGGCCGTCCCGGTGTCGCGGCGGAACTTCGTCGAGCTGTGCCGTGAGCTGACCGAGGTCGACGAGCGCGCCTACGCCGAGGCGTGGCGGCAGCTCGGCCTGTCGGTGGACTGGTCGCTCTGCTACCGGACCATCGACGACGCCACCCAGGCCGTCTCGCAGCGCGCGTTCCTGCGCGACCTGGCCACGGGCGAGGCCTACCTGGCCGAGGGGCCGTCGCTGTGGGACGTGACGTTCGGCACCGCGGTCGCGCAGGCCGAGCTGGAGGAGCGGGAGGTGGCGGGCAGCTACTGCCGGATCGCGTTCCGGATCCAGAACGCACCGGACGCACCGGGGCTGGGTGGCGAGGTGCTCGTGGCCACCACCCGGCCGGAACTGCTCCCGGCCTGCGTGGCGCTGGTCGCGCATCCCGACGACGAACGGTACGCGGGCCTGCTCGGCCGGACCGTCACCACGCCGCTGTTCGGGATCTCGGTCCCGGTGCTCGGGCACCGGCTGGCCGACCCGGCCAAGGGCAGCGGCATCGCGATGGTGTGCACGTTCGGCGACACCACGGACGTGACCTGGTGGCGGGACCTGCGGCTGGAGACCAGGCCGGTGATCGGCCGGGACGGGCGGCTGGCGGACGGGCCGCTGCCCTGGCTGACCAGCCGCGACGGCCGGTCCGCCTACCAGGAGCTGGCCGGGACGCCGGTGCGGGCGGCCCGGGCCCGCATCACCGTGATGCTGCGCGAGTCCGGGGACCTGCGCGGCGAACCGGAGCCGGTCGTGCACCCGGTGAAGTTCTACGAGCGGGGCGAGGCGCCGCTGGAGATCGTCTCCACCCGGCAGTGGTACATCAGGAACGGCGGCCGGGATCCCGCCCTGCGCGAGGCGCTGCTGGCCCGGGGCCGGGAACTCGACTGGCACCCCCCGCACATGCGGGCCAGGTACGAGGACTGGGTGAACGGCCTGGCCGGCGACTGGCTGGTCAGCAGGCAGCGCTATTTCGGCGTGCCGATCCCGGTGTGGTACCCGCTCGGTTCCGACGGCGCGCCCCGCTACGGCGCCCCCCTCCTGCCCTCCGACGAGATGCTGCCGGTCGACCCGGCCGCCGACGTCCCGCCCGGGTACCAGGAGAGCCAGCGCGGCCAGCCCGGCGGGTTCGCCGCCGATCCCGACGTGATGGACACCTGGGCCACCTCGTCGCTCACCCCGCAGATCGCCGCCGGCCTGGCCGCGAGGGACGGCGGCGGCGGCGCGGACCGGCTGTTCCCCATGGACCTGCGGCCGCAGGGCCCGGAGATCATCCGGACCTGGCTGTTCTACACCGTGCTGCGCTCCCACGTGCAGGCCGGGGTGCTGCCGTGGCGGCACGCGGCGATCTCCGGGTGGATCCTCGACCCGGACCGCAAGAAGATGTCCAAGTCCAAGGGCCAGGCGACCACCCCGAGCGACCTGCTGCGTGACTTCGGCTCGGACGCGGTCAGGTACTGGGCCACCAGCGCCCGGCTCGGCGTGGACACCGCCTACGACCCGGCCCAGCTCAAGATCGGCCGGCGGCTGGCGCTCAAGATCCTCAATGCCAGCCGGTTCGTGCTGGGCATGCCGGCGGCGGCCGCCGCCGGGGACGACGCGGCCCCGGTCACCGAGCCCCTGGACCAGGCGATGCTGGGGCGGCTGGCCGGGGTCGTGCAGCGGAGCACCGGGGCGTTCGAGGCCTACGACCACGCGCTGGCGCTGGAGCTGACCGAGCGGTTCTTCTGGTTCTTCTGCGACGACTACCTGGAGCTGGTCAAGCCCAGGGCCTACGGCGGCGGCGGCGAGGCACCCGCCGCGTCCGCGATCGCCGCGCTGCGGGTCGCGCTGTCGGTGCAGCTGCGGCTGTTCGCCCCGTTTTTGCCGTTCGTCACCGAGGAGGCGTGGTCATGGTGGCACGAGGGCCCGGCCGATGACGGCTCCGCGCCGGGCGGCTCGGTGCACCGGGCGCCGTGGCCGGAGCCGCGGCCGCTGCGGGAACTCGCCGACGGCGCCGGCGACGAGCTGCTCGACGCCGCCTCGGCCGCGATAGCCTCGGTCCGCAAGGCGAAGTCGCAGGCCAGGCTGCCGATGCGGGCCGGCGCCGAGCGGCTCGTGGTGACCGCGTCCGCGCCGTACCTGGCCGCCCTGTCCCCGGTGCTGCCCGATGTCCAGGCCGCGGGCGCGGTGGCGGAGGTGGAACTGCGGCCCGGCGCCGACGGCGAGCCGGTGCACGCGGTCACGCTATGACCCCCGCCGGGTAGTCTCACGGTCCATGGACAAGGTGCAGCGCACAGACGACGAATGGCGGCAGCGGCTCACCCCCGAGGAGTACCACGTGCTCCGGCAGGCGGGCACGGAGGCGCCGTTCACCGGCGAGTACACCGACACCAAGACCGAGGGCGTGTACCGGTGCCGGGCCTGCGGGGCCGAGCTGTTCCGCTCGGACGCCAAGTTCGACTCCCACTGCGGCTGGCCCAGCTTCTATCAGCCCGACTCCGGCGACGCGGTGGTGCTGCTCGAGGACCGCTCGCTGGGCCGGGTCCGCACCGAGGTCCGGTGCGCGGCCTGTGACTCCCATCTGGGGCACGTGTTCGAGGGCGAGGGCTACGACGTGCCCACCGACCAGCGGTGGTGCATCAACTCGGTGTCGCTGACGCTCGAGCCGACCGACCAGCGGTGACCGCGCGCGCGAACCCCTGACCCGGCCCGACCGGGCAGAATGGGGCCATGCCCCGGCCCAACGAGGCGGCGGCGGCGCTGCTGAACGAGTACGCCGAGCTGCACCTGATGACGGGCGGCGACCAGTTCCGGGCGCGCAGCTATGAGCGGGCCGCCCGGGCCATCGCCGGCCGCGCCGACGACGTGTCCCGGATGGATCTCGCCGCGCTGCAGGGGATCCCGGGCGTCGGCCGGGCCATCGCCGAGAAGATCGCCGAGATCAACGCGACCGGGACGTTCGCGGCGCTGGAACGGCTGCGGGCCGACATCCCGGACGGGGTGCTCCGGCTGACCCGGATCCCGGGGCTCGGACCGAAGCGCGCGCTGACGCTGTACCGGGAACTGCGCATCGGCTCCCCGGCCGAGCTGCGCGAGGCGATCGACGCCGGGCGGCTGGCCGGCCTGCGGGGCTTCGGCAGCAGGAGCGAGGAGAAGCTGCGGAACGGCATCGACCTGCTCGAGGCCTCGGCCGGCCGGGTGCTGCTGAACGTGGCCGACGAGACCGCCGCCGCCGTGGTCACGGCGGTCAGCGCGGTGCCCGGCTGCCTGCGCTGCGCGCCCGCGGGATCGCTGCGCCGGTTCGCCGAGACCGTCGGCGACGTCGACGTCCTGGCCGCCGCGGACGACTCAGGCCCGCTGATGGCCGCGCTCACCGGCCTGCCCGAGGTGGCGGCGGTCATCGCGGCCGGCCCGGCCAAGACCTCGGTCCGGACCGCCGCGGGACTCCAGGTCGACCTGCGGGTGGTCCCGCTGGACTCCTGGGGCGCGGCGATGCAGTACTTCACCGGGTCGCAGGCGCACAACGTGGCGATCCGCGAGATCGCCGTGCGCAAGAAGCTCAAGCTCTCCGAGTACGGCCTCTTCGACGCGGTCACCGGGGAGAAGATCGTGTCCCGGACCGAGGAGGAGGTCTACCGCCGGCTCGGGATGCCGTGGATACCGCCGCCGCTGCGCGAGCACACCGGCGAGGTGGCCGCGGCGCTGCGCGGCAACCTGCCGGAGCTGGTCGGCGAGGGAGACATCCGTGGCGACCTGCACTCGCACACCGACCTGACCGACGGCGTCGCGTCCCTGGGCGACATGGTGGCCAGGGCCCAGGCCAGAGGGTACGCCTACTATGCGATCACCGATCACGCGCCGGACCTGGTCATGCAGCGGATGACCGACGAGAAGATGCTGGCCCAGCGGGAGCAGGTGCGCCGGCTCGGCGCCGGGCTGGCCGCCCCGCCGGGCACAGAGCCCATGGTCTTGCTGCACGGGACCGAGCTGAACATCGCGCCGGACGGGACCGTCGACTGGCCCGAGGAGTTCCTGGCCGGGTTCGACATCTGCGTGGCCTCGGTGCACTCGCATTTCGACCAGCCCCGGCGGGAGATGACCCGGCGGTTCATCGCGGCGTGCGAGAACCCGCGGGTCAACATCATCGGTCATCCGCTGGCCCGCAAGCTCGGCAAGCGACCGCCGGTCGACGTCGACCTGCCGGAGGTGTTCCGTGCCTGCGCCAGGACCGGGACCGCGCTGGAGGTGAACTCGCACCCGAACCGGCTGGACCTGCCGTCCGCGCACATCAGGGCGGCCAGGGACGCCGGGGTCAGGTTCGCCGTCGACAGCGACGCGCACTCGGTGACCGGCCTGGACTACCTGCGCTACGGCGTGGGAACGGCCCAGCGCGGCTGGCTGACCCCGGACGACGTGATCAACGCCTGGCCGCTGCCGCGGCTGCGGGAGTTCCTGCGCAAGCGGTAGCCAGGCAAGCCCCGGGCCGGCGCGTTCAGAAAGATTGCCGTTCTTTCGGCGCGCCGCCGGTGACCGCGGTCAGGGCAGGGCGGCCAGCAGCTCCCGGATCGGCTTGCGGTGCCCGGCGTAGAACGGGATCTCCACCCGGGTGTGCAGCCTGGCCTCGGCGCCGCGCAGGTGCCGCATCAGGTCCACGATGCGGTGCAGTTCGTCGGCCTCGAACGCCAGCATCCACTCGTAGTCGTTCAGCGCGAAGCAGGCCACCGTGTTGGCCCGGACGTCCGGGTACTCGCGCGCCATCCGCCCGTGCTCGGCCAGCAGCGCCCGGCGCTGCTCGGGCTCGAGCAGGTACCACTCGTAGGAGCGGACGAAGGGGTACACGCTCACGTACTGCCGTGGCTCCTCCTCGGCCAGGAAGGCCGGGATGTGGCCCTTGTTGAACTCGGCCGGCCGGTGCAGCGCCATGGCCGACCAGACCGGCTGGCTGGCCCGGCCGAGCCCGGTCCTGCGGAACCTTGCGTACATCTCCTGCAGGTCGTCGGAGGTCGGGGCGATCCACCAGAACATGTAGTCGGCGTCGGCGCGCAGGCCCTGCAGGTCATAGGAGCCACGCGTCGTGACGCCCTTGCCCGCCGCCTGCTGGCACAGCTCGCCGACCTCGGCCGCCAGGCCGTCCCGGCCGGACCGGGTCTGCTCCCCCGCCGCCTCGAGGGCCCCGGGCCCGTTCAGCCGGAACACCGACCACATCGTGTAACGGATCAGCTCGTTCAGGTCCCGTGCCTTGGGCCGCTGCCCGGTCTCCATCTCAGCCATGCCGTCATTGTCCCACCGCGAGCGCCTCGCGCGTTTCCAGGTAGGCCAGCACCTGGTCCGCGGCGAGGCGGGCCGAGGCGATGCAGGCCGGGATCCCGACGCCGTCGTAGGCCGCCCCGCACATGGCCAGCCCGGGCTGGGTCGCCACGCCGTCCCTGATCCGGGCCACCCGGTCGCGGTGGCCGACGGTGTACTGGGGCAGCGCGCCGCCCCAGCGGCTGACCCGGCCGAGCCCGGTCCTGCG
>JASHUI010000425.1:0-11130 GCA_030040095.1 Streptosporangiaceae bacterium
CGCAGGGCAACAGCAGGCGCAGCAGCCGCAACCGCCGCCCGGCCAGGCGGCACCGGCCCCCGTCGCTCCTTCCGGCCCGGCACAGCAGATCGCCCTGGGCATGCTCGCGTCCTACGGCTGGTCGTCCAGTCAGTTCACCTGCCTGGTCTCGCTCTGGAACCAGGAGAGCGGCTGGAACGTGACCGCCAGCAACCCGAGTTCCGGGGCGTACGGCATCCCGCAGGCCCTGCCCGGCTCCAAGATGGCCAGCGCCGGGCCCGACTGGCAGACCGACGCCGCGACCCAGATCCGCTGGGGCCTGGGCTACATCAAGGCGGATTACGGGTCGCCGTGCGGCGCCTGGGCGCACGAGGAGGCCGACGGCTGGTACTAGCTGGGTCCGCTGCCGATCGTCAGCAGAGGCTGCTTCGGGCCGGTGACGTCGGCGAAGAAGTCGTTGCCCTTGTCGTCGACGACGATGAACGCCGGGAAGTCGCGGACCTGGATCTTCCAGACCGCCTCCATGCCGAGCTCGGGGTACTCGAGCACCTCGACCTTGGTGATGCAGTCCCGGGCCAGCCGGGCCGCGGCCCCGCCGATCGAGCCGAGATAGAAGCCGCCGTGCTTCTGGCACGCGGCGGTGACCGCGGCCGACCGGTTCCCCTTGGCCAGCATCACCAGCGACCCGCCCGCGGCCTGGAACGCCTCGACGTAGGAGTCCATCCGGCCCGCCGTGGTGGGGCCGAACGACCCCGACGCGTACCCTTCCGGCGTCTTGGCCGGCCCCGCGTAATACACCGCGTGATCGCGCAGGTAAGCGGGCATGGATTCACCGGAGGCTAGGCGTTCAGAAATCTTGGCGTGAGCAATGTCGCGGGCCACGACCAACGGCCCGGTGAGCGAAAGGCGGGTCTTGATCGGGTACTTGGACAGCTCGGCGCGAATCTGCGCCATCGGGCGGTTCAGGTCGAGGCGGACCACCTCGGAGTCGAGGTCCGCCTCCTCGGTCTCGGGCAGATACTGGGCCGGATCGGTCTCCAGCACCTCGAGAAACGTCCCGTCTCGGGTGATCTTCCCCAGCGCCTGGCGGTCGGCGGAGCACGACACCGCGATCGCCACCGGGCAGGACGCGCCATGCCGCGGCAGCCGGATCACCCGCACGTCGTGGCAGAAGTACTTGCCGCCGAACTGAGCACCGATGCCGGTCCGGCGGGTGATCTCCAGCACCTGCCGCTCGAGTTCGGGGTCGCGGAACCCGTGCGCGGCGGCCGAACCCTCGGTCGGAAGCGTGTCCAGGTACCTGGCCGACGCGTACTTGGCCGTCTTGAGCGCGAACTCGGCGCTGGTGCCGCCGACCACGATGGCCAGGTGATACGGCGGGCAGGCCGCCGTGCCCAGCGAGCGGATCTTTTCCTCCAGGAACTTCGCCATGGCGGCCGGGCTGAGCACCGCCTTGGTTTCCTGGTAGAGGTACGACTTGTTCGCCGAGCCGCCGCCCTTGGCCATGAACAGGAACTTGTACTCCGCGCCCGCGGTCGCGTACAGCTCGATCTGGGCGGGCAGGTTGCTGCCGGTGTTCTTCTCGTCCCACATGGTGAGCGGAGCGAGCTGGGAGTAGCGGAGGTTCAGCTTGGTGTAGGCGTCGTAGACCCCGCGGGCTATGTGCTCCTCATCCCGGCCGTCGGTCAGCACCTGCTGGCCGCGCTTGCCCATCACGATCGCGGTCCCGGTGTCCTGACACATCGGTAGCACCCCTCCGGCCGCGATGCATGCGTTCTGCAGCAGGTCACGGGCCACGTACCGGTCGTTCGCGCTGGCCTCGGGATCGTCCAGGATCGAACGCAGCTGGCGCAGGTGACCGGGCCGGAGCAGGTGGGCGATGTCGTGCATGGCGGTTTCGGTGAGCACGCTGAGCACGCCCGGCTCCACCTGCAGGAACTCTTTTCCGAACGCTACGTCTCGGGCGATTCCCCCGGACGAGAGCTGACGGTACTGCGTGCTGTCCTCGCCCAGCGGTAGCAGGTCGGTGTACGAAAACTCGGGCATCTGATGGCACATCCTCGTGTGGCTGAGTGATCTCATCGTAGGTCGCCGCCATCCCTGACCGCGCTGGACTGGGACGCGGGACCTCACCTGGCCAGGCGAGGCAGCAGCAGCGCCGAGGCCGTGACCCCGAGGACGGTGGCGGCGACCAAAACAATCGAGTCGAGGCCCAGGTGGGCCGGGGTGCCGATGAGCAGGCCGCGCAGCGCGTCCACCTCGTAGGACAGCGGGTTGATCTTGCTGATCGCCTGCAGCCAGCCCGGCATGACCCGCTCGGGGTACAGCGCGTTCGAGCTGAAGAACAGCGGCATGGTGATCGCCTGGCCGATGCCCATCAGCCGGTCGCGCGACAGCGCCAGCCCGGCGATGCTCATCGACAGGCAGGAGAAGAACGCCGAGCCGAGCACCACGACGGCCGCGGTGGCGAGCAGCTTGAGCGGGTTGTCGGTGAGCGCCACGCCCAGGATCGCGGACAGCACCACGATCACGGCGGCCTGGACGATCGAGCGCACGCCGGCCGCGAACGCCTTGCCGGTGATCAGCGCGGCCCGGGGCGTGGGCGTCACCATCAGCTTGGTCAGCACGCCCGCGTCCCGCTCCCAGATGATCTGGATGCCGTAGAAGATGGCGATGAACAGGGCCGACTGGGCCAGGATGCCGGGCGCCAGGTAGGCCAGGTAGGGGATGCCGTTCGGGGTCGGAATGGCGTGGATCCTGGTGAACGTCTCGCCGAAGATCAGCAGCCAGAGCGCGGGCTGAATCGCCCGGGTGTACAGCTCGGTGCGGTCGTGGCGGATCTTGCGAAGCTCGACCCAGCACAGCGTCATGATGCGGCTGGCCAGCCGGCGCATCACCGCGGGCGGGGTGTCGGCGGGCAGGCCCAGGACCGCGGGCTCAGCCGAGACGGCGGGCGGTACGCCGGGCGCGGCGAACGTCACGGATGCTTCCCTTCTCGGAGTCGTCGTCGAGGGTGCCGCCGGTGTAGTGGCGGAACACCTCGTCCAGCGTTGCCCCGGCTCCGAGCATGGCCTTGAGCATGCCCGGGGTGCCGGTGGCCCGGATCGAGCCGGCGTGCATGAGCGAGACCCGGTCGCAGTAGGTGTCGGCCTCGTCCATGTAATGGGTCGTCATCAGCACGGTGATCGGGGCGGACTCGCGCAGGCCGTCGATGAACTCCCAGACGTCCGAGCGCGCGATCGGGTCCAGTCCGACGGTCGGTTCGTCGAGCACCAGCAGGCTGGGCGCGCTGACCAGGGCCTGCGCCAGCTCCAGCCTCCGGATCATGCCGCCGGAGTAGGTCTTGACCAGGCGGCCTGCGGGCTCGGTCAGGCCCATGGCGGCCAGCGCCCCCTCGATGCGCTCGGCGCGCTGGCGCTTGGGGACGTCGAAGAGCTTGGCGAACAGCTCGACGTTCTCGCGGCCGGTCAGCGTGGCGTCCGCGGACAGCAGCTGCGGGACGTAGCCGATCATCCGCCGCACCCGCATCGGGTTCTGTGCGGCGTCGGTACCGAAAACGGTCACGGTGCCAGCCATCGGCTTCAGCAGCGTGGTGAGCATCCGGATCGTGGTCGTCTTTCCCGCCCCGTTCGGTCCGAGCAGCCCGAACGTCTCGCCGCGCTCGATCTCCAGGTCGACGTGGTCGACGGCCACGTGGTCGCCGAATCGGTAGGTCAGGCCGACGCATCGCACCGCGGCGTCGGTCTGCGCGGCGGCGGTGACGTCGTGGGGTGACAGGGTCGCGGCCGAGATCGCCGAACCTTCGGGCTGAGGGCTCATGGGGTCTCCATTCGTTCGGCCAGGCGCTGCAGCGCGGGCCCGGCGGCGGCGAGCACCTGCCGGTCCGCGGCCGTCATCCGCTCCAGCGCCCGCCCGGCCAGCTCGGCTCGCAGGTCGCGGAACTCCGCGAGCCGCCGTCTGGCCTTGTCGGTGGCGGAGAGCAGCACGGTGCGCCCGTCCCGGGCGCTCTTCTCGCGGCTCAGCAGGCCGGCCTCGGCGAGCCGCCCGACCAGGGTGCTGACCGTGTTCGGGGCCAGGCGGAGTTCCTGGGCGGCGTCGGCGACCGTCATGCCCGGCCGGGCGGCGGCCAGGCGCAGCAGCTCGGACTGGGCCGGCGGCAGCGGCTGGTGCGCCCAGGCCTGGCGCGTGGCCCGGCGGGCGCTCCTGCGGATCATGCTCATCGCCGTGAACAGCTCGGCGGCCGCCGCGGCCGTCGTCTGGTGTCCCGCGCCGGCCTGGTCTCGCGCGCCGGCCTGGTCCCCGGGAGCGCTCGCGGGACCCCCCGCCCGCGCCCTGATAATGTCGTTCACAGAGCTAACTATATCCGGTCGGGACCGCACGGACCAGTCGTCGGATGCGGGCGAGACCGCCGACGGAGATCAGGTTTCGGGGGTATTGCGGGACTGGCCGTTTCGCAGCGCGTCCTCCCGGTGGAGGGGCGCGGAGAGGTGGCCATCGTCGGCGGCGTGCTGGCCGTCGGCGGTCCGCTGGCCGTCGGCGGCGTGCTGGCGGGCGGCGGCATCCCGGACCCCGGCGGCGTGCTGGCCGTCTGCGTCTTGCCCGGCCGCGGCGGCGTGGCGGCCGTTCGCGGCGGTCTGGGCGTCCACGGGCACCGCCGGAACCGTCTCCTCGTGCACGTACCGGCCGCCGCGCATCAGGGAGGCGATCGCGGCGATCACGAGGATCACGATCGCCGTGCTGAACACGATGGTTAGGCCGTGGTGAAACGGGCCGGTGATCAGTTGCGGGAAGAACCGCCTGCCGGTCAGCACGTTGGCCTCGGCGGCCGGCAGCCGGGCGAGCACCCCGGTCGGGGCCAGCAGTTCGTGGACCGGGTTGTAGCCGAGGAACGCGGCGAACAGGCTGCCCACCGGGGGAGCCTGCCCGATCTGGTGCGCGATCGCCTGCGGCACGCCGTGAGCGGTCAGCCCGCGGGTGAGCGTGGTCGGCAGAGTGCTGGCCAGCCCGGCGATCATCAGCGAGAAGAAGATGCCGATGGACAGCACGAAGCCGGAGTTCTGGAAGGTGGCAAGCATGCCGGACGCGGCGCCGCGCTGCCGGGCCGGGACGCTGTTCATGATCGCGGCGGCATTCGGCGCCGAGAACAGTCCCATGCCCGCTCCGGCCAGGAAGATGAGCACCGCGAACGCGGCGTACCTGAAGTCCGTCGGGATGACCAGGAGCCCGGCAAACGCGGCGGCCGACACCAGCAGCCCGCCTGAGGCGAACGCCCGGGCCCCGTGCTTGTCCGACAACTTGCCCGAAAGCGGGCCGGACACGACGAAACCGCAGGTGAGCGGCAGCAGGTAGATGCCGGACCACAGCGGTGTGTCCTTGAACTGGTAGCCGTGCAGGACCAGCCAGATGCCCTGCAGCCACAGGATGAGCATGAACTGCAGCCCGCCTCGGGCGATCGCGGCCAGCAGGGTGGCCGCGTTCCCGGCGGCGAAGGCCCGGATCCGCAGCAGGCGCAGGTCGAACATGGGCGACCCGACCCGGAGTTCGACGACGCAGAACGCGATCAGCAGCGCCACCCCGCCGGCCAGGCCGCCCAGCACCAGGGGGTTCGTCCAGCCCATCGAGTGTCCGCCGTACGGGATGAGGCCGTAGGTGATGCCGACCAGGATGCCGATCAGGCCGAGCCCGAAAAAGATGTTGCCCAGCCAGTCGATCCGGGCCGGGGTCCGGGCCCCGACCTCGCGCAGGCTGAGGTAGGACCAGATCGTGCCGCCGATGCCGATGGGCACCGAGACGATGAACACCAGCCGCCAGTCGACGGCCGCGAGCACCCCGCCCAGGATCAGGCCGATGAACTGGCCAGAGATGCCGGCTACCTGGTTGATGCCCATGGCCATGCCCCGCTGGTTGGACGGGAAGGCGTCGGTCAGGATCGCGGGGGAGTTGGCCATCAGCATCGCGCCGCCGACCGCCTGCACCACCCGGAAGCCGATCAGCCACATGGCTCCGGCCGGGCCGGTCAGCGGGTCGAACGGGAGCGCCAGCGCGCCGAGGCCGAAAACCGCGAAGCCGGCGTTGTACATGCGGACCCGGCCGTAGATGTCGCCGAGACGGCCCAGCGTGACCACCAGGACGGCCGACACGACCAGGTAGCCCATCAGCATCCAGAGCAGATAGCTGACGTTGCCCGGAGTCAGCGGGTCCAGCTTGATACCGCGGAAGATGGCCGGCAGGGAGATGATCACAATCGACGCGTTGACGGTGGCCGACAGCATGCCGAGCGTGGTGTTGGACAGGGCTATCCACTTGTAGCGGTCGCTCCTGTCGATCCGGGATCCGGTAACAGCCACCGCGCGGTCTCCCTCTGCTCCGGCAAATATTTGCTTAGGCAAAACTAACAGGCGATCGAGGGCGTCGGCCAATCGCGGGCGGGCCGCCGGCCACGCCGCGCGCCGCCCCGTGCCGCCCCGCGCCGCGCGCCCGGCCGCGCCGCGCGCCGCCCCGCGCCGCCCCGCGCCGCTCGCCCGGCCGCGCCGCGCGCCGCACCCGTGCTCCAGCTTTTCACCGCGCCGCGCCGGCCGCATGGAAGGCCGCTCTCGCCCGCATCCGCAGCCGTCTTCGCGGATGTATCTTCGGGGTGTGACATCGCGACCACAGCCGCGCGATCTGCGTGCCTCCGACGCGGACCGCGAACGGGTGGTCGCCCTGCTGACGGAGGCCGCCAGTGACGGCCGGCTGACCCTCGGCGAGCACTCCGAACGGGCCGAGCGCGCGTACTCGGCCCGCACCCTCGGCGAGCTCGCGGAGCTGACCGCGGACCTGGCCGCGCCGTCGGCCCAGCCGATCCGGCTCGACGGCCGCAGGCCGGTCGCGGGCATCTTCGGCAGGGAGCGGCGCGAGGGCCGCTGGGTGGTGCCGGACCGGCTCTCGGTGACCGCCGTCTTCGGCGAGGTCGTCCTCGATCTGCGCCAGGCGGTGCTGCAGAGCCCGCGGATCACCGTGCTGGCCACCCTGATGGGCGGCACCCTGCAGCTGGTCGTCCCCGAGGGGGTCGTGGTCGAGATGACCGGCACGGCCGTGCTGAGCAGGCAGACCGGTCAGCCCGGCCGCAGGCCGGGCGACCCGGCGGCACCGGGGACGCCGGTGATCGAGGTGCGGACGCTCGCGCTGGGCGGCCGGGTGAAGATCGTCCGGCCGCGCCGGTCCCGGTGGTTCGGGGGGCTCAGTCGCCGTCGAAGTTGACGGCGCTGTAGGCCCGGAGCTTCCAGAGCTGGTGTTCGCTGTAGATGTTGCGCAACGTTCCTGATCGGGCGCGCATGACCAGCGAGTGCGTGGTCGCGCCGCCGGAACGGTATCTGACGCCCGCCATCAGCTCCCCGTCGGTGATCCCGGTGGCGGCGAAGAACGCGTCGTCGGAGGCGACCAGGTCGTCGGTGGACAGCACCCGGTCCAGATCGTGACCCGCACGCACCGCGCGATCTCGTTCCTCGTCGTCGCGCGGCGCGAGCTTGCCCAGGATGACGCCGCCAAGGCACTTGATCGCGCAGGCGGCGATGATCCCCTCCGGGGTGCCGCCGATCCCGAGCAGCAGGTCGATGCCGGTGCCCTCGCGGGCCGCCATGATCGCGCCCGCCACGTCGCCGTCGGTGATGAGCTTGATCCGGGCTCCGGCCGCGCGCACCTCCTCGATCAGGCCCTGGTGCCGCGGCCGGTCCAGGATCACCACCGTGACGTCGTGCGAGGAGCAGTGCTTGGCCCGGGCGACCGCCGAGATGTTCTCGGCGGGCGAGGCGTCGATGTCCACCACGTCGGCCGCGGCAGGCCCGGTGACCAGCTTGGACATGTAGAAGACCGCCGAAGGGTCGTACATGGACCCGCGGGCGCTGACCGCGAGCACCGAGATCGCGTTGGGCATGCCGTTGGCGGTCAGCCGGGTGCCGTCGATCGGGTCCACGGCCACGTCGCAGGCCGGCCCGCTCCCGTCACCCACCTGCTCGCCGTTGTAGAGCATCGGCGCGCGGTCCTTCTCGCCCTCGCCGATCACAACCACGCCGTCCATGGACACGGTATTGATCAGCATCCGCATCGCGTGCACGGCGGCGCCGTCGGCGCCGATCTTGTCGCCGCGGCCGACCCAGCGGGCGGCCGCCATCGCACCCGCCTCCGTCACCCTGGCCAGTTCGAGCGCGAGGTTGCGGTCGGGAGCATGCTTGGCCGGAGGCGCAGGTACCTCGTCCTGGCCTGCCGAGGCAATCTCGCCGGGCAGGCACGGGCCGGCCTGCATCGCAGCGGTCTGATTCTCGGTCACAAGAACGCCTTCCCGTTGAACAACGCCTTCCCCTTATCCCCGTGATGAAATCCTATGTGTCGGTGAGGCCGGCGTAGCCTTGAGCATGATCCGGCCGGGCCGTGAAGGAGCATCGCGAATCGGCATGACAACAGACCAGGCACAGCCGGCCGCGAGGGCGTCCGAGCGAGGCGCCGCGACCCGGTCCGCGCTGCTCGCCGCCGCGCGCGAGGTCTTCACCACCCAGGGATACGCGCAGGCGGGCGTGACCGACATCGTGAATCGCGCGGGCGCCAGCGTCGGCAGCCTCTATCACCATTTCTCCGGCAAAGCCGACCTGTACCTGACCCTCTTCGAAGAGCTCAACAACGAGCAGGCCGAGCGCACGCGCTGCGCGGTGCGCGGCGCCCGCGAGGCCGGAGCGGCCGATCCCAAGCAGCTGTTCCTGGTCGGCGCGCGGGCGTACCTGGACGTGTGCCTGGAGCAGCGCGAGTTGTTCCGGCTGTTCGTCAGCGGTGACGGCCCTCCGGGATTCGACCTCGTGCGGCGGCAGCGGCTCGCCGACTGGGTCGGCATGAACACCCAGTTCTTCGTGCGCAGCGGAGAGCCGCTAGACCAGGCGGTGGCGATCGTGATGACCGGCGCGCTGGGGCTGTGCGCCACGGAGCTGTCGCTCAGCGCGGACGCCCATCGGATGCGGAAGATCGCCGACGGCGTGATAGAGGTCCTATCGAGGCTCGAGTCGCCGCGGACGTAACGTTCTGGACCTCAGAACGGCGCCCCCGGGTCGCCGCCGTCGCCCCGCTGCGCCATGGCCTCCGCCAGCCGGGCGCGGGCGCCCTCCAGCCACTCGGTGCACACCGCGGCCAGGCGCTCGCCCCGCTCCCAGAGCTGCAGCGATTCCTCCAGGGTCAGGCCGCCGGCCTCGAGGCGCTTCACCAGCTCGGCCAGCTCGTCCCGCGCCTGCTCATACGATGGCCGCCCGGCCCGCTGGTCATCGCCGCGATCGGCTGCCGTCACCCCTTCACCCTAGCGGGCGCGGCCGTCACGGCCAGCTGGTCGTCGGCGAACCTGACCGCGAGCGGCTCGCCCGGCGCCACCTCGGTCGCGGAACGGACGACGCTGGCGTCGTCGTGCTGCACGATCGCGTAGCCGCGGCGGAGCGTCGCGGCCGGCGACAGGGCGATCAGCCGGGCCCGGGTATGACCCACGTCGTCGCTGGCCCGGTCCAGGCTGGCCGACAGGCAGCGGCGAGCGCGCTGGGCCAGCGCGGTCACCAGCTCCTGCTGCCGTTCGATCTCGCGCACCGGATCGGCCAGGGCTGGCCGCGACCGAACGGCCGACAGCCAGGACATCTCCCGGTCGATACGGCCGGCCAGGCTCCTGCGGGCGCGGGCCCGCAGCTGACCGACCAGCGCGAGCTGCTCGGCGACGTCGGGTACCACTCGCCGGGCGGCGTCGGTGGGCGTGGACGCGCGCAGGTCGGCGACGTAGTCGAGGATCGGCGAATCCTGCTCGTGACCGATCGCGCTGACCACTGGCGTGCGCGCCGCGGCCACCGCCCTGATCAGGGTCTCGTCCGAGAACGGCAGCAGGTCCTCGACCGAACCGCCGCCGCGGGCCACGATGATCACATCGACGTCCGGGTCCGCGTCGAGCTCCCGCAGCGCCTCGGTGAGCTCGGCCACGGCGTACGGGCCCTGCACCGCGACCTCGAGGACCCGGAACCGCACGGCCGGCCAGCGCCGGGCGGCGTTGTCGAGCACGTCACGCTCGGCGGCCGAGTCCCGCCCGCAGATCAGGCCGACCATCCGGGGCAAAAAAGGCAACGGGATTTTACGCTCCGTCGCGAACACTCCTTCAGCGGCCAGGGAACGCCGCAGCCGGTCAAGCCGGGCCAGCAACTCGCCGATGCCGACCGCGCGGATCTCCAGCGCGGTCAGCGAGAACGAGCCGCGGGCGGTGTTGAAGTCGGGCCGCGCCCAGATCACCACCCGCGTCCCTTCGCCGGGCGCGGGGTCGGTGGCGTCGAAGACCGCCCTGGTGGACACCACCCGGGCCGAGACGGCCGCCACCGGGTCCCGGAGGGTCAGGAACACCGTGCCGCCGCGCCGATTCAGCTCCGCGATCTGGCCCTCGACCCAGATCCGGCCCAGGCGGCCGACCCACTCCCCGACCATCCGAAGCACCGTGCGGACGGGCACCGGCGATTCGGGAGTGGTCTCCAGCGGCATGGCGCGGCTCAGGCCTCGCCGCTCTCCAGCTTGGCGATGCGGCGCTCGAACATCGTGAGTACGGCCGCTCGTCCGGCGTTGGCCTTCTCGTAGTCGAGCAGGGTGCTCACCTGCGACACATCGAGGTTGCGCAGCCTGGCCCTGAGGGAGGCAAGAGTGAGTTCGTCGTAGTTCGGCACCGGCAGCGTGACCCGGGCGGGAGCGGCCGCGGCGGCAGGCTTGGTCTTGGCCTTGGCCTCAGGCTTGGCCCCGGTCTCAGGCTTGGTCCCGGTCTCAGGCTTGGCCCCGGTCTTGGCTTTAGGCTTGGCCTTGGCTTCAGGCTTGGTCTCGGTCTCGGGCTTGGCCTCGATCTTGGTCTCGGTCTCGGGCTTGGCTTCAGGCTTGGTTTTGGCCTCGGTCTTGGCCTCAGGCTTGGCCTCGGTCTCGGGCTTGGCCCCGGTCTTGGCTTCAGGCTTGGGCTTGGCTTCAGGCTTGGCCTTGGCCTCGGGGACAGGTTCGGACGCGGGCGCCCGGGCGGCGGTCCCGGGGCCGGCGCCCGGCGCCTCGCTCGGCAGCAGCCGGACGTTCCCGGTCTTGTCGAGCGATCGCCACCGGCTCTCCTCCTTGGGCGCGGGGGAGGCGGGCGCGGGGGAG
>JASHUI010000426.1:0-4644 GCA_030040095.1 Streptosporangiaceae bacterium
TCGAGGCCTGGTGCGCGACCGTAGGCACCAGGCCCGCCCGCACGATGGCCGTCTGAGCCGCCGCCTGGGTATCGCCGACGACGTTCGGCACCGCGATGTTGCCGCCGCTGCTCGAGATGTAGTTGAACCCCCAGATCAGCCCGGCGATGACCGCGATGGCGGCCACCGCCGCCAGGATCCACGGCCACTTCTTCCGGCCGCTGGGCTGGTCGTCGTCCTCGGGGCCGTAGTCATATGGCGGGATCGCGCTCGTCGATCCCGCCATCTGGGTCGCCTGCCCCATCCGGCGGGTGCCCTGGTAGGCGTCGAACCGGGTCGGCGCGGCCACCGGCATGCCCTGGAGCGCGCGCTGGATGTCGTTGCGCATCTCCCCGGCGGACTGGTAGCGGTCGCCGGGGTCCTTGGCCATGGCCTTGAGCACGATCGAGTCCGCCCACGGCGGGATCTCCGGGTCCACCCGCGAGGGCGGGATTGGGTTCTCCCGCACATGCTGGTAGGCGATGGCAACCGGCGAGTCGCCGGTGAACGGGGGCCGGCCGGTCAGCAGCTCGTACAGCAGGCAGCCGGTGGAGTACAGGTCGCTGCGGGCGTCTACCCGCTCGCCGCGGGCCTGCTCCGGCGACAGGTACTGGGCGGTGCCGATGACCTGCGCTGTCTGGGTCATCGTGGCCTGGGCGTCGCTGACCGCCCTGGCAATGCCGAAGTCCATGACCTTGACGTCGCCGGTCCGGGTCAGCATCACGTTGCCGGGCTTTATGTCGCGGTGCACGATCCCGTTGCGGTGGCTGTAGTCCAGGGCCCGCAGCACTCCGTCGGTGATCTCGAGCGCCCGCTCCGGGAGCAGCCTGCGGTCGTCTCGCAGCAGGTCGCGGAGCGTCCGGCCGTCGACGTACTCCATGACGATGTACGGAACCGGGGTGTGGCCGACCATGTCCTCGCCGGTGTCGTACACCGCCACGATGCTCGGGTGGTTGAGCGAGGCGGCCGACTGAGCCTCGCGGCGGAACCTGGCCTGGAAGGTCTGGTCCCTGGCCAGGTCGTCGCGGAGCGTCTTCACAGCGACGATGCGGTCGAGGCGGATGTCGCGGGCCCGGAACACCTCGGCCATGCCACCGCGCCCGACGATCCCGTCGAGCTCGTAACGGCCGCCGAGCAGCCGTGGCTGTGTCATGTCTCGCACTTGCGTTACCGCCCTGCGTGGTATCGGGTCTGGCTGTTCACGAATGAATCCCCAGGTAAGCTTCGATGATCTTGACTGCGATCGGCGCCGCGGCGTCGGCGCCGAAGCCGCCGCCCTTTACTATGACGCCGACGGCTATCTTCGGGTCGCTGGCCGGCGCGAAGCAGGTGAACACCGCGTCGTCCAGGCCCGCGCCGCTGATGGTGTTCTCCGCCGTGCCGGTCTTGCCTGCGATTACCAGGCTGCCCACCGTGGGGGGCCCTGCCGTCTGGTACGCGGTGCCGTCCGGGTTCTGGGTGACCTGGACCATCATCGACTGGATATCGCTGGCCACCTGAGGGCTGACCGCTTGCGACAGCACCGAAGGCGTGGTGCTGGCGATCGTGGTCAGGTCCGGGGCCTGCACCGACTGCAGCAAGTACGGCTTCATGAGCGTGCCGTGGTTGGCGATCGCGGCGGCGTCCATGGCCTCCTGCAGCGGCGTCACCTGGTCGTCGAGCTGGCCAATCGAGGTCATCGCGGTGAACGACAGATCGGTGATCCTGGGGACCACGCTCGGCGAGACCTGCATTGGGATGGCGAGGTTCGCGTCGTTCCACCCGAACTTGGTGGCGTAGCTCTGCACCGCGGGCCCGCCGACCTTCATGCCGATGTTCGCGAACGCGGTGTTGCAGGACTGAAAGAACGCCTGGATGACCTGCGGTTGACCGCCGAAGCAGGTCTCGTCGCCGTCGTTGTTGAGCAGGTTGCCGTTGGGCAGCCGGAGCGGCTGCGGGGCCGCGATGGTGGCCTGCGGGCCCGCGACCTTCCCCGTCGAGAACCCGGCCGCGCTGGTAATGATCTTGAACGACGAGCCGGGCGGGTAGGTC
Source organism: Streptosporangiaceae bacterium (assembly GCA_030040095.1). Taxonomy (GTDB): domain Bacteria; phylum Actinomycetota; class Actinomycetes; order Streptosporangiales; family Streptosporangiaceae; genus JASHPR01. The sequence continues at coordinate 2,050 of JASHUI010000426.1, forward strand.
TGATTGATGGCCCGGTTGAGCAGCGGCTGGGACGGGTCGGCCAGCAGCTTGTTGTCGATCTTGACCAATTGGGGGCCGTCGAGCGTCGTGAGCTCGTTCGGGTTGAACGTCGGGTAAGACGCCATGGCCAGGATCGCGCCCGTGCTCGGGTTCAGGGCGACGACGGCGGCCTGGTGCCCGCCGTCGTCCAGCAGCGCCTGGTAGGCCGCGTTTTGCGCGGCCGGGCTGACCGTCAGGTAGACGTTGGCGCCTTGCTTGGCCTTGCCGGTCAGCAGACTGATCAGGTTGTGCACGGTCAGGCTCGGAGCCGTGCCCTCCAGGTACTTCTGGTAAGCGGCCTCGACCCCGGTCGAGCCGTAGATCGAGTCGAAGCCGGTGATCGGCGCGTACGTGGCCCCGCCCGGGTAATGCCGCTGGTAGATGGCGTTGCCCGAGCTACTGGCTGCGGCGGGCAGCGATTCGGCGATGGTGGTGGGGCCGCCGACGCCGTCGGCGATGATCGAGCCGCGCTGGTACTGGAACTGCTGGTCGAAGGTGCGGGCATTGCCGGGCCGGCCCGCCAGGCTGTTGGCCTCGAACGCCTGCACGTAGTTCACGTTGACCAGCAGCAGGACGAACATGGCCAGGCAGGCCAGGGACAGGCGGAACAGCGCTCGGTTCATCCGGCCCGCACCACCTGCGTCATCCCCTCGTCCTGGATAGGCTGCGGGGCCGGCCGCCGCGCGGTGTCGCTGATGCGCGTCAGCAGCCCGACTACGGCCCAGACGGCGATCAGCGAGGAGCCGCCCTGCGAGAGGAAGGGCGTGGTGATGCCGGTGAGCGGTATGAGCTGGGTCACCCCGCCCACGATGATAAAGACCTGCAGCGCGATCGCGAACGAGAGGCCGCCGCCGAGCAGCTTGGCGAACGGGTCACGGGCCCCGACCGCCGCGCGCAGGCCGCGCTGCACCAGCAGCCCGAAGATCAGCAGCATCGCCATCAGACCGGTCAGGCCGAGTTCCTCCCCGAAGGCGGTCACGATGAAGTCGCTCTGCACCAGCGGGGTCCAGAACGGCTGGCCGTGGCCGAGACCGGTGCCGAAGATCCCGCCGAAGCCCATGCCTTCCAGGCCCTGGACCAGCTGGTAGGCGTTGTGCGTCGGGTTGTCTCCGGCCCACGGGTGCAGCCAGATCGTGAACCGCTCGCCCACGTGACCGAACAGCTTGCCGGCCACGTAGGCGCCGAAGACGAACAGCAGGACGCCGATGAGCAGCCAGGAGGTGCGCTGGGTGGCGATGTAGAGCATCGCCACGAACATGCCGAAGAACAGCGCGGACGTGCCAATGTCGCTCTCGAACACCAGCAGCAGCAGGCTGGCGGCCCAGGCGATCAGAAGCGGCCCGAGGTCGCGGCCCCGGGGCAGGTCGATGCCGAGGAACCGGCGGCCGGCCAGGGACAGCACGTCCCGCTTGGTGACCAGGTAGCCGGCGAAGAAGACGGCCAGCGCGAGCTCGCCGAACTGCTCCGGCTGGATCGAGAAGCCGCCCACCGCGATCTGGATCTTGGCGCCGGTCCCGGGCACCTCGCTCATGCTGGACGGCAGCAGCGCCGGGATCGCCAGCAGGATCAGGCCGACCACGCCGAGGGTGTAGGTGTAGCGCTGCAGCACCTTCACTTCCCGGATGAACACCAGGACGCACACGAAGGCGGCGATCCCCACCGCGCTGTACAGCACCTGCGCCGTCGTGGTCGACGAGGTGATGGTGCTGATCTGGTTGCCGGGGTTCCCGTTCCGCCCCGACTCCTGCAGCCGGTAGATCATCACGATCCCGAGGCCGTTCAGCAGCGCGGCCAGGGGCAGCAGCAACGGGTCGGCCCAGGGGGCGAACCGCCGCACGGCCAGGTGAGCGACCGCGATGATCGCCGCGAACGCCAGACCGTACTCGACCAGTCCGGAGGGTAGCTTCCCGTTCAATCCGAAGCCCACGTTGGCGTAGGCGAACAGCACGACGGCGATGGCGAACACGAGCATCAGCAGCTCGGTCCGGCGGCGGCCGCGCGGCATCGCGACCACCGCGTCGGCGGCCGGCCGCGCGGAGGGATGGCTGGAGATCGCGGTCACCCGGGCGCCGTCCCCTGCGGGGTGCAGCCCCTCGGCACGGTCGGCGCCGCCTTATACGGCGCGGTCGTGGTGACGGTCACGGTCTTGCCGTCCTCCCGCTTCTTCGTCGTGACCGGCTTGGGCTTGTTCGCCAGCCAGCTGTTGTAGGCGGCGACGTAGTCGTCGCAGGCAATGGCCTGGCGGATGTTGGCCACGGTCTTCCGGGCATCGGCCAGGGTGGTCGCGGGGGTGGTGTTCTGGACCGCCGACCTGTCGCTGGCCGGGACCCTGGACAGCGCGATGCCGGTCTTCTGGTACACGCCGGACAGGCTCATGCCCAGGACCTTCTGGTTCACCCCGCGGTAGATGATGACCTGCCTGCCGTCCGTGCCCACGTAGTACTGGCTCTGCGTGTAGCGCCAGGCCGCGTAGCCGCCGCCGATGACCACCACCACCAGCAGGATGAGGATCGTGGTCACGATCGGCCAGCGGCGCCGCGCGGCGCGGTGCTCGCC
>JASHUI010000427.1:0-4838 GCA_030040095.1 Streptosporangiaceae bacterium
CGGCGGCCCGCATGCCGCGGACGGCGGCCACGATGTCGTCGGTGATCAGCGCGACGTGCTGGACGCCCGGACCGCCGTAGAACTCTAGGTACTCGTCAATCTGCGACTTCTTCTTGCCGGCCGCGGGCTCGTTGATCGGGAACTTGACCTTGCGGGAGCCGTCGGCGACGACCTTGCTCATCAGGGCGGAGTACTCGGTGGCGATATCGGATCCGACGAACTCCTTCATGTTGGTGAAGCCCATGACCTTCTGGTAGAAGCCGACCCACTCATCCATCTTGCCGAGTTCGACGTTGCCGACGCAGTGATCGATCTCGGTGAAGAACGGCCTGGCGGGCTCGGGCGCGAGCGGGGCGGCGGCCACGTAACCGGGCAGATATGGCCCGCTGTAGTTGTCTCGCTCGACCAGGGTGTGCCTGGTGTCCCCGAAGGTTGCGATGGCGGCGAGCACCACCTTGCCGTGGGCGTCCTCGAAGACCTCTGGCCGCTGCAGGCCGGTGGCCCCGCGTGCGACCGCAAGGCTGTAAGCGGCCTCGGCGGAGGGGACGGTGATGGCCAGGTCGATGACGCCGTCGCCGTGCTCGGTCACGTGTCGGCCCAGGGCGGTGCCCGCTCGCACGGGCCCGCGGAACACGAAGCGGGCGCTGCCGGACTCGAGCACGTAGGCAGCCTCGTCCCGGCAGCCGGTCTCGGGCCCGCGGTAGGCGACGCATCGCATCCCGAACGTCGTGGAATAGAAGTGCGCGGCCTGCCGCGCGTTGCCAACGGCGAAGACTGCCGCGTCCATGCCGGTGACGGGGAACTCGTCCGCTGCGATCATCGTGCCCTCATCCCCCTGCAGTGCCATATCGCGCTCCCTGCGGTCATCGAGTACCTCGAAGCATCGATCAAGAGATCAAGGTGCGCAACTGTGACCCAAATATTTAGGCATTTTGTATAGTACTCTCAGCCGTGCCGGCGGACGGCTGAGCACCATGCTGAGCCAAGGGGAGGCGGTTGAGATGGACGGGCTCGATGCGCGGCTCATCGATCTGCTCGCGGCGGAGCCGCGGGTCGGCGTGCTCCAGGCATCGCGGCGACTCGGTGTGGCCAGGGGCACGGTTCAGGCCCGGCTGGACCGGCTGTGGGCCCGCGGCGTCATCACGGGATACGGGCCGGATGTGGAGCCCGCGGCGCTCGGGTACCGGGTGACCGCGTTCGTCACCCTGGAGATCCGGCAGGTCAGCGGGCACGATCCGGTCGCGGACAAGCTCGCGCTGATCGCTGAGGTGCTCGAGGCGCACACCATCACCGGCCCGGGTGACATGCTGCTGCGGGTCGTCGCGCGCGACAACGCGGACCTGCAACGGGTCATCGACCTGATCGTGGACGTCCCAGGCGTCGTGCGGACCTCCACCGTGATCGCGCTGGCCGCGCCGATCGACTATCGCGTGCTGCCCCTGGTCCGCGCGGTCGCAGGCTCGGCGGGCCAGCCCGGCTGAATCGCGGCCAAGTCCCCCGGCCGCTGCGTCCGCTCAGAAGGCCGGGCCGTCCTCGGCGATGTCCGTGGCGATGCCGAGGAGCGCGGCGCACAATCTCCCCCGGTCCTCGACCTGGTCGGAGAAGAACATCCAGCCCACGCTCACGCCGCCCAGCGCCATGGCGGCCCGCAGGCGCTCCTCCATGCCAGCGCCCGGCTCGGCGAGGGCCTCGATCAGCCCGGTCATCCGCTCCCTGAACACCTCACCGCGTTCCTTGGCCGCGGCCAGGCTGTTCACCGCGGCCTGATTGTGGTGCAGCATTCGGAACACGTCGCTGCCCTCCGCGACGATCCGCACGTACTGCCGGATGATCTCCCGGCGGACCTCCGGCGTCCTCGGCTGGGCCTTCGCCCAGGCGATCAGCGCGTCGATCTGGCCGAAGTAATCCTCGACCAGGCTGCGGACGATGTCCTCCTTGGACTTGAAGTGGTAGTACAGCGCGGCCTTGGTGACGTCCAGACGCTCGGCGATCTCGCGCAGCGAGGTCTTGTCGTAGCCCTGCTCGGCGAACAGTTCCAGGGCCACCTGCTGGATGCGCGCCCTGGTGTCGCCGTGGCGGCGCCCCTCGTGGTGCGCCGCGTGACGGTGCGCGGGGTCATGCTGCCCGGCATCCGCGTGGGCGCGATCATGGTGCCCGGCCTCCGCGTGGGCCGACGACGAACTGGCGGGCGCGGTATCGGCGACCGCCGTCATGGGGCGCATCTGCTCGTTCATAGGCTTGTGTCCAGCGTAGTGGGCGACTCTAATCTACTTGACGGCCGGTTAGTAAACAGCCTACTGTTACTTGTTGCTGTGATGCTAGCCGGTCGGCAAGTAGGTTGAGGACAAGTAGCTCAGAAGTGGCCGGCCGTGGCCCTCGGAGGGAGTCGAGCATGGCGGGAACCGAGTCGGCCGCCGCCGGGGGAGCCGGGCAATCCGGAGGAACGGGAGCCGGAGGAACGGGAGCCGGGCAGGCGGCGGTCAGCGGGCCCAAGCGCGAGGTCCTGATCGTGCTGCCGGGACTCCTGCTCGCGCTGATCATCGCCATGCTGGACCAGACGGTCGTCTCCACCGCCCTGCCGCGCATCGTGGGCCAGCTCGGCGGGGTCACGCACCTGTCTTGGGTGGTCACCGCGTACGTGCTCGCCTCCACGATCACCACCCCGCTCTACGGCAAGCTCGGTGACCTCTACGGCCGCAAGCGCTGGCTGATGACCGCGGTCGTGATCTTCCTCATCGGATCCGCGCTGTCCGGGCTGTCGCAGTCGATGGACCAGCTGATCATGTTCAGGGCGCTGCAGGGGCTCGGCGCGGGCGGGCTGATGGTCGGCGTGATCGCGACCATCGGAGACATGGTGTCACCGCGGGAGCGGGGACAGTACATGGGCTACATGATGGCCGCGATGATGCTGGCCATGATCGCGGGCCCGCTGGTCGGCGGCTACATCACCGACGACCTGTCCTGGCGCTGGATCTTCTACATCAACATGCCGGTCGGGGGCGCCGCGCTCATCTACCTCTGGGCCACGCTGCACCTGCCGTACAAGAAGATCCAGCACAAGATCGACTACCTGGGCGCGGGCGTGCTCGCGGTCGCGGCCACCTCGGTCGTGCTGCTGACCACCTGGGGCGGCACCCAGTACGCCTGGGCGTCCATGCCGATCATCGGCCTGGGCCTGCTGGCGGCGGTCGCCACGGCGGCCTTCCTGTACATCGAGACCCGGGCGGCGGAGCCGGTGCTGCCGCTGCACGTGTTCCGCAACCGCAACTTCTCGGTCGCCACCGCCATGAGCTTCCTGCTCGGCATGGCGATGCTCGGTGCGCTGACGTTCCTCCCGCTCTACCAGCAGACCGTGCAGCGCCTGTCGGCGGTGGGCAGCGGCCTGATGCTGATCCCGATGATGCTCGGCGTCTCCGTCACCTCGCTGATCGGCGGGTTCGTGATGACGCGCACGGGCCGGTACAAGGCCATGCCGATCATCGGCGGCGCGATCATGTCGGTCGCCATGTTCCTGCTGACCGGCCTGGGCGTGAACACCAGCCGCCTCCACTCGGGCGTCTTTTTCGTGGTCCTGGGCATCGGCATGGGCTTCCTGATGCAGATCACCTCGGTGATCGTGCAGAACAGCGTGCACCCACGGGACATCGGCGTGGCCAGCAGTTCGCGGACGTTCTTCCAGCAGATCGGCGGGTCGCTCGGGGTGGCGCTGTTTGGCGCGATCTTCGCCCGGCGGCTGACCGATACGCTCAGCACGCTGATGCCGGGCGTGCACATGAACGCCGCGGGCGGCCAGCTCGACCCGGTCACGGTCGACAAGCTGCCCGCCCCGATCCGGCACGACGTGTTCACCGCCATCGCCCACGCGATCCAGGGCGTGTTCTGGTGGGCGGCACCGGTGGCCGTGCTGGTGTTCATCCTGGCCTGGTGCGTCAAGGAGGTCCCGCTGCGCAGCAGCGCAGCTCCGCCCCCCACCGAGGCTCCGGCTAGCGAGCCAGAATTCGCGGCGTGACGGAGCGTTCTGCCCCGAAATAATGATTTGCCGGAAGCCGGGCGGTTACATCCCTACGTAGGGGACCGCCTCGAGAATCTCAACCGTCGTGTTGCGCCCGTTGGGCAGCGTATAGGTCGCCGACTCGCCGACCTTCTTGCCCATGATCGCGGCGCCCAGCGGCGACTTGGGAGAATACACGTCGATCGGCGCGCCGCTCTCCTCGCGCGAGGCGAGCAGGAAGGTGACCTCGTCCTCATCTCCGGCGAACCGGATCGTGACGGTCATGCCGGGGCCGACGACGCCATCCGTGCGAGGGGGCTCGCCGACCCGGGAGTTATCCAGGATGTGCATGAGCTGGAGGATGCGGCCCTCACGCTTGCCCTGCTCCTCCTTGGCGGCGTGGTATCCGCCGTTCTCACGCAGGTCGCCCTCTTCCCGGGCGGCCTCGATTCTCTTGGCGATCTCGACGCGCCCAGCCCCCGAGAGGTAGTCCAGCTCCGACTTGAGCCGGTCATGCGCCTCCTGGGTGAGCCAGGTGACGGTGTCATCGCGGGTTTCGGTCACGAGAACTCCTATGGTGGAAGCGGACTAAGGCAGTCCGCCGGACCCCGGGTGGGTCCTGGGGGTAATCCTTCGAGATTAACAAGGCTCCGCAAGTACGTCGCCCGTGTCAATGGCAGGCGGCCACCGGCCAAGCCCGGACAAACCCCGCGGGACCCCGGCCACGGTTGCCCGCCGCGCTCGCCGTGGTGGCGCGGTGCCGACGGCCGTGGTGGCGAGATGCCGGCGGCCGTGGTGGCGAGATGCCGGCGGCTGTGGTGGCGCGGTGCCGGCGGCTGTGGTGGCG
>JASHUI010000428.1:0-12807 GCA_030040095.1 Streptosporangiaceae bacterium
GGGCTGCGGGAGCTGGTGGTGGCGTCCTACCAGGCCGCCTCCGGCGCCGGCCAGGCCGGCGCCGACACGCTCTACGCCCAGCTGGAGAAGGTCGCGGGCAGCCGGACCGTGGGCCAGCGGGCCGGCGACCTGCGCGGGGCGGTGGGCGACTTCGGGCCGTTCCCGGCTCCGCTGGCGATGAACGTGGTGCCCTGGGCAGGATCGCTGCGCGACGGCGGCTGGTCGTCGGAGGAGATGAAGATCCGCGACGAGACCCGCAAGATCCTGGGCAAGCCCCGCCTGCGGGTATCGGCGACCTGCGTCCGGGTTCCGGTCCTGACCGGGCACTCGCTGGCCGTGCACGCGGTGTTGGCCCGGGACGTGACCCGGTTCGAGGCGCAGCGGGTGCTGAGTGATGCGCCGGGCGTGGTGCTCTGCGATGACCCCGAGCGAGGCGAGTTCCCGACCCCGGCCGACGTTGTCGGCACCGACCCGACCTGGGTGGGCCGGGTGCGGCAGAGCCTGGACGACCCCAAGGCGATCGATTTCTTCGTCTGCGGCGACAACCTGCGCAAGGGGGCGGCCCTGAACGCCGCGCAGATCGCCGAGATGCTGGTCGGGGAGTTCTGACCGGCCGACTCGTTATGCGCCAGGCCCGGCGTCCTGGGTTCGGTCTTTCGCGGCGCCGTTTCGCCCTGGTTGGGAAGCCCTGTTTCTGGGGCTTTGTTCTGGTTTGGGAAGCTCCTGTGCCGGCCGAGTGGCGTCCATCGCGGTCGTGGCCTGGCCGAGGGGTGGCGATGGCGAGCTGGGAGAGGCTTGGCAGGAGCCGACGGGCCGTATCGGACTGTCCACTTCGGCCCGCAACTTGGGTCCGAAATGAGGCACTGTCCTAAATCCCGTGCCGTGCCGCTGCCTAATTATGACAAATCAGGCATACAAGGCGCCTCATCCAGCTACCTCTGGCCCGGCCATTAGTGTCAGAGGGCCAGCCAGGTTGAAACAGCGACAGCGACGGCACCATTCACACTAATGGGGAGATCCTGACCCGGCCGCGCTGGAGCGGGGTGGTCGCGGCCGGAGGGCGCTGGTCGTCGCTCCTCGTGACCATCGTTCGTCGTGATCGTCGCACGTCGTAACCGCCCGCCCGGCGGGGCCGCTGCCGGGGCGTGAGCGTTGCCTGGCGCTCTGACCTGGGAAGACAGCTTGCCGGGCCGGAAGGCGAGCCGGTACGGAGTTCTCGGCCAGGTTCGACGTCAACCGCCCGCGCCTCATGCGCGTCCCGCATCACAGGGCACACTCCTTCCCCCCCCGAAGGTAGGACCACGGATCGATGACCGACTGCATTCATGCGCCCAGACGCCGGGCGCCGGCGGAGACCAGCCGATATCGGGATGGCTGTCCGCTTCAGGCGATCCGCACGTGACCAGCCAGCTGCCGCCGGCCCCCCCGGACGACGACGACCGCGAGCGAAAGTGGATCATCGAGGGCCTTCGCCAGGCCCTGGCCCGGGCTACGGTCGACGAACTGGCCGGTCTCACGTCGCTGCTGGAGCCGGAGGCCGACGGCGCCGGAAACGTGGCCGGCTGGCTCGTGATGCTGTTCGCCGACGAGATGGGCCGCCAGCACTTAGACGGCGAGCAGTCCGATGTCGCCGCCAGCCCAGCCCAGGCGACCACCGACGGGACGTCGGGGATTTGACGCGCCGGCACCGCGCACGGCTGGGTGTGCCGTGTCGGCGCTGGTCGCGGGCTGGTTGGCGCGCCGGCCCTGGTCGCGGCCGACATCGCAGGTCGCGGAACTCGCCCGACGCGGTTGCGGTGCGTAATTACTGTTCACCGTTGGCCGGGCCGCAACTCTCGCCCGCCGGCGATCTCTTTCGCTACGTAAGCAGCGATTCAGCACTCTCAGCACAGCGGTAACTCGTTACTCTTGCATCCGTCCGGTTAACTCGGACCGCTGACCGCCTGTGACCGCAATCTCGGGTGGCAAGCGTCGAGGCCGGCTTCCTCGCGAGGCCGGCCTCCCGTCGTACTGGTGCCCGAGACGTCAGATGGGGCGGCCGCCATGGGGGTAACGGTCCTGCGGAACGCGTCGGTCCTTCATCCCGAGCCGGGGGATCTGGCCGAGGGGCAGTCGGTGGTGATCGAGGACGGCCGGATCGCCGACGTGGGGCCAGCCGTGAGTGTCCCTGATGACGCCGTGGTGTTCGATGTCGCGGGCCGGACAGTGATGCCGGGCCTGATCGACGCGCACACGCACCCCGCCGTGGTCGACATGGACCTGTTCGCCATGGCCGAGTGGCCGCCCGCCTACGTGGCGGCCCGGGCCGGACGCGCGCTGGAGGGCATGCTCGCGCGCGGGTTCACCACGATCAGGGACGTCGGGGGCGGCGATTTCGGGCTGGCCCGTGCCGTGGAGGACGGGTACTTCACCGGGCCGCGCATCCGCTTCGGCGGCAAGCAGCTCAGCCAGACCGGCGGCGCGGGCGACTGGAGGGCGCCCAGCCGACGGGTCTACGACGACAACTACTACTCCCCGGCCATCGGGGTCATCTGCGACGGCGTGCCCGAGGTGCGGAGGGCGGTCCGCGAGGAAGTCCGCCGCGGCGCGCACCACATCAAGGTGTACCTCAGCGGCGCGGTCGACTCGCCGAGCGACCGGGTCGACTCCACCCAGTTCTCGCTGGAGGAACTGCGCGCGATCGTGGAGGAGGCGACGGCGGCCAACATCTACGTGGCCGGCCACGCGTACACCTCCAGGGCGATCAACCGCGGCCTGGAGTGCGGGGTGCGGAGCATCGAGCACGGGAACCTGATGGACTCCAGCAGCATCCCGTTGTTCCGGCAGTTCGGCGCGTTCTACGTGCCCACGATCGTGACGTACCAGACCCTGGCCAGGAAGTCCCGGGACGGTGAGCTGCCGGCCGACATCGCCGCCAAGCTGGGCGAGGTGATCGACGGGGCCATCGGCGCCCTGGAGATGGCTCACGCGGCCGGCATCCCGATCGTCTACGGCACCGATCTGTTCGCGGACATGCACGACCAGCAGCTTCAGGAGTTCGTCATCCGCTCGGAGGTCCAGCCCCCGGCCGACCTGATCCGGTCGGCCACGACCACCGCGGCGCAATTGCTGCGGCTGGTGGGGAAGGTCGGCGTGGTGGCGCCGGGAGCGTTCGCCGATCTCCTGGTCGTGGACGGCAACCCGCTGGCGGACATCCGGGTGCTGACGACCCCGGAGCGGACGCTGAAGCTCATCATGAAGGACGGCCGGGTCTACAAGAACGAGCTCTAGGACCGGGCCGGGCGGCGGCCCGGGTTGCCGCCCGGAATTGTCGCCCGGGGTTGTCGTCCGGATTATCGCCCGGTCTGGGTGACGACGCCCCCGCGACGGCTTGCCGAGAATGGGGCAGGACCGCAGATCCGCAGATCCGCGCGACCGGGTGCGGACGTGAGCGAGGTCCTCGTGACCGACATCCAGAGCCGGACGGGCACGTCGGCCCGGACCATGATCTTTCCGCTGGCGCTGGCCCAGTTCATAGCCAGCTACGCGGCCACGAGCATGAACGTGGCGATCGGCTCGATCGCCAGGGACCTGAGCACCACCGTGGCCGGGGTGCAGACGGCGATCACGCTGTTCACGCTGACGATGGCGGCGCTGATGATCCCGGGCAGCAAGCTGACCGACATCTGGGGCCGCAAGAGGTGCTTTGTCGGCGGCCTGATCGTCTACGGGACCGGGGCGCTGCTGGCCGCGCTCGCCCCCGGGATCGGAGTATTGATCTTCGGGTACTCGATCCTGGAGGGCGTGGGCTCGGCCCTGATGATCCCGCCGATCTACATCCTGGTCACCGTGGCCTTCCCCGACGTCAAGTCCCGGGCGAGGTACTTCGGCGTGGTAAGCGGGGCCGGCGGGCTGGGCGCGGCGGCCGGGCCGCTGATCGGCGGCCTGATCACCAGCGCGGCCACGTGGCGCGCCGCGTTCGGGCTGCAGGTGCTGGTCGTGGCCTGGATCATCGTGCTGGCCCGCCGGATCACCGACCCCGCCAGGCCGGGGCGAAAGCCGCACTTCGACACGGTCGGAGCCGTGCTGTCGGCGGCCGGGCTCTTCTTCGTGGTGCTCGGCGTGCTGCAGTCCCGCACCTACGGGTTCTTCGTCTCCCGCCAGAACTTCACCGTCGCGGGCACGGTGGTGATACCGAAGGGGTGGATCTCGCCGGTCTGGCTGTTCGTCGGCATCGGCGCGCTGTTCCTGTTGTGGTTCTTCCTGCACATCCGGTCCGCCGAGAGGGAACACCGCGATGTGCTGCTCGCCTTGCGGCTGTTCCGCAACCGGGTGGCCAACCTGGGACTGGGCACCCAGGTGATCCAGTGGCTGATCCTCCAGGGGTCGTTCTTCGTCATCTCGGTCTACCTGCAGGAGGTCGACGGCTACAACGCGATCAAGACGGGCCTGCTGCTCACTCCGGCCACGATCGGGATCCTGGCGTCCTCGGCCGCCGCCGACCGGCTCGCCCGGCGGTATCCGCAGCGGTCGCTGATCATCGCGGGCTTCTTTATCACCGTCGCCGGGATGGCCCTGTTGCTGGCGCTGGTCCGGGCGCACTGCGGCGTCCTGAACTGGATTCCGGGCTTGCTGCTCACCGGCATCGGGATCGGGATCATGCTGACCTCGTCGGTTAACGTGGTCCAGTCCAGCTTCCCGGACAGCGATCAGGGCGACATTTCCGGCCTGTCCCGCAGCGTCTCCAACCTCGGCTCCTCCTTCGGCACGGCGCTGGCCGGCTCGATCATGGTCGCCGTCAAGCTGCCCGCCGGGAAGCCGTACGCGGTGGCGCTGACCCTGCTCGGGGTAATCACGCTGTTCGGCCTGGTCCTCGCGGTCCTGATCCCGCGAGAGCAGGCCGATGGCGGGTCGGCCGGCGGGGAAACCTGACGGCCCGGCTGGCACGACGGACAGCACGGGACAACTCGATCGCGCTGGGACGCCGGTCGCCGCCCGTTCAGGAAGCCCCGTTGCCGGGCCTGTTACCGGCCGATTGCCCGGGGGTGCCGGCGGATCGCCCGGTGGTGCCGGTGCGGTCGGCCGTCGCCCGGCGCCAGGGCAGCACGCCTTCGATCTCGACCTCCAGCGAGAAGCTCAGGAACGTCCTGATCAGCACGATGAGCCCGAGGACCACGACGTTATCCAGGGTCGGGGCGACGGCGACCGTCCTGATCAGGTCGGCGGCCACAAGGATCTCCAGGCCGAGCAGCAGCGTGCGCCCGAACGCCTGGCGCAGCGCGGTGTACCCCTTGGTCGGCTGCTGGGTACGCCGCCACGCCTCGGCGGCCATCCACAGCGACCACAGGACGCCGACCACCAGGATGAGTGCTCCCAGCGCCTCGAAGGCCTGAGCGACGTGGTCCATCACTGCGGTGAACGCCGGCTCAGCACCGGAATCGTGCGGTGCCGCCACCAACAGCATGTTCGATTCCCCCGATGCAGCCGGTCGCTGAGTGGCCGCGTGCTGCCTATGTACCCCGCGGCCGGAGGCTGGCACCTCGCGCGGGACCCGCCGGCGGCCTGCCGTCGCCGGAGCGGATGCGCGGTCTAACCGAAGGTGAAGCAGTAGGCCTGGGCGCCTGGATCGAGGAAGGTGATCTCGAAGGTGCGAGCGGCGATCGGGCCAGGCTGGCGGATGAGCTGGTACACCCGCTGCTGTGCCAGAGTGCCGTCGCCGTTGACGTTGACGTCGGCCCCGTGGCCCTCGCCGGGTGGCTGACCGTCGAGCACGACCCGGAACCGCGCCCGGCTTGCCGGTGCTGCCGGTCCCATGACCAGGTTGAGGTCGCGGGCGTGGAAGCGGCAGGCGATCTGCCCGGTCGCCGCGTTCAGCGTGGTCGCCTCTTCCTCCATGATCCAGTCGCCCGACAGTGCCCACTGGTTGAGCCCCAGCCGCGCGGGGACAGCATAGGCGTGCGGCTTGTCCCGTACCGGGCCGCCTGGAGAGGCGAAGTTCTCGGTGCGCCCGTAGCCGGTGTAGTTTTCCGGTGAGCGCAGGCTGGCCCAGTCGGCGGGGACTTCCAGGCCGCGCGCCTCGACCGAGACCAGGTCCATATCGCCGCCACGTCCGGCCTCGGCCAGCAACTGCTGGATCACCATTTCCGACCGGCCGTATTCGCCCTCGCCGAAGTGGTGATGCCGGATGCGCCGCTGCGCGTCGGCGAAGTAGAGCGCAGGCCAGTAGTGATTTGCGAAGGCCTGCCACACCGCATAGTTGCTATCGATGGCGACCGGGTACGTGATCCCCATCTCCGCCGCGGCCCGGCGGACGTTCTCGGGGTTGTGCTCGAACGAGAACTCCGGCGTGTGCACGCCGATCACCACCAGCCCCTGGCCAGAGTATTTCCCGGCCCAGGCGCGGAGGTAGGGAAGCTGGCGCAGCCAGTTGACGCAGGTATAGGTCCAGAAGTTCACCACCGCCACCTTCCCGCGCAGCCCCGCGGGTGTCAGTGGCTCCGAGTTGAGCCACCCGGTCGCGCCGTCCAACGACGGCAGCTCACCCTCAACGGGCAGGCGAGCCGAGGCCACATGCAGCCCGGCCGGCACGCGCCAGTGTGCTCCCATGACAATGCCCTCCCGTTAGCCTGCTGTCCCGGCCCGGTGCCCGGCCGGTGCCTCGCTAGCGTAGTGACCGGAACGCGGCGCGGAGTTCGGAGCTGAACAGCGTGGGCTCCTGCCAGGCGGCGAAGTGGTTCCCCCTGTCAACCTCGTTGAAGTAGATGAGATTGGGGTAGGCCCGCTCGGCCCAGCTGCGCGGCGCCTGGTAGATCTCGTGCGGGAAGACGCTCACGGCCGCCGGGATGGACACGTTCTTGGCGTCGAAGAAGCCGACCGTGTTCTCCCAGTACAGGCGTGCTGAGGAAACCCCGGTGTTCGTGAACCAGTAGAACGTGATGTTGTCGAGGACTTCGTCCCGGGTCAGGTTGCCGACGGGGTGCCCGGAGAAGGCATCGGCGATGTCCTGATAGCTGGCCGCGTCGTGGTTGATCATCCAGGCGGCCAGGCCGACGGGCGAGTCCGCTATGCCGTAAAGGGTCTGCGGCTGCGTCCCCATTTCCACGCCGTAGCCGACGCCCTTCGTAAAGAAGTCGTTCAGCTGCTCGTACGTGCGGCTCTCTTCGGCGGACAGGCCGGCCGGCGGCGGGCCGCCGGCCCCCAGGACGTTTTGCGCCAGCGCCGTTGAAACATCGGCCGGGATAACGCCGGGCATGTTGGTGTGCATGCCGATCAGTCCGGTGGGTGCCTGGGAGGCCATCACGTCCGTGACGATCGCGCCCCAGTCGCCGCCTTGAGCCACGTACAACTCGTAGCCGAGGCGCTTCATCAGCTCGGCCCAGGCATGTGCGAGGCGAGTAGGACCCCACCCCGTGTCGCGCGGCTTGCCGGAGTACCCGTAGCCCGGCATCGACGGGATCACGACGTCGAAGGCGTCGGACGCGCTCGCGCCGTGGGCGGTGGGGTTGGTAAGCGGGTCGATGATCTCCAGCATCTCGATCACCGAGCCGGGCCACCCGTGCGTAATGATGATCGGCAACGCCTTCTCGTGAGGCGAGCGGACGTGGATGAAATGGATGTCCAGCCCCTCGATCTCGGTCATGAAGTGCGGCAGGGCGCTCAGTTTCGCCTCGAACCTGCGCCAGTCGTACTCTGCCGCCCAGTAGCGCGCGAGTTCCTGGATCACCGCCAGCTGCACGCCCTGCGAATGGTCGGCGACGAGCTCGGGGTCGGGCCAGCGGGTGGCCCTGATACGCGCCCGCAGGTCCTCGAGTTCCGCATTGGGGATGGCCGGGACCGTGAACGGCCGGATCGCCGTGGCGCCCGGTGAGGTTTCGGTCATGCCAGACATGTGGGTCTCCGTGGTTGGTTGGGTGGTCGATGTGGAGCAGGCGGTCATCGACGGAGCCAGAGATCTCCGGGCCGTGGCTAGGCCCTACCCGCTCGCGAACCCGCGACACCCGGCCGCCGCATGAATGGCCCCTGGGTCATGGTCCCGGCGACGGCGCATACTAGGAGACCTGCCAGGGTAGTCTCGCGTGGTGCGCCGCGGCGAAGATCATCCAGCGCCAGCTCCCCGCACGACCACCGTTGCCCGCCCGGCCAGCAGAGGAGAAGGCAATGAGCAGCAAGCCGAGCATCGTGCTCGTCCATGGCTTCTGGGGCGGTGCGGCCCATTGGGCGAACGTCATCATCGAGCTGAACCGGCGTGGTTACGACTCGCTCCACGCGGTGGAGAATCCCTTGACGTCCCTCGCGGACGACGTCGGGCGTACCCAGAAGATGGTCAGGCAGGTGGACGGGCCCGTGCTGCTCGTCGGTCATTCCTACGGCGGGGCGGTGATCACTCAGGCCGGTGACCTACCGAACGTCGTCGGGCTCGTGTACGTCGCCGCATTCGCTCCCGACGCCGGCGAAAGCCCTGCGCAGATCGGCGACTGGCGGGTGGCCCAGGCCGCGGCGGCCGGAAACATCGCGCCCGACTCCGACGGCTTCATCTGGATCAAGCAGGACAAGTTCCAGGAGAGCTTCTGCCAGGACCTGTCCGCGGACGAGGCGCTTGTGATGGCCGTGACGCAGAAGGCGCCGGTCGGATCGACGGCTGCGGACAGCATCTCCGACCCGGCATGGAAGAAGAAGCCGAGCTGGTACCAGGTGTCGACGAACGACCGCATGATTCACCCGGACACCGAGCGCCAGATGGCCGAACGCATAAAGCCAAGGAGCACGATCGAACTTGATGCCAGCCATGCCTCACTGGCGTCACAACCAGCGGCGATAGCAGCCCTGATCGACCAGGCCGCGACGTCTCTCACTTAGCGCACGCAGCCCCGAGCCAAGCCTGACCTAGCGCCAGGACGGCTGCGACTGCGCCCGCGATCGTTCGGCCGATCTCACGGTCAAATGACGGTCAAACGAGCAACAGCCTGACCGGGTCGATCCAGTCAGGCTGACTAGCTAGAACTAATGGTCGGGGTGGCCGGATTTGAACCGGCGGCCTCTTCGTCCCGAACGAAGCGCGCTGCCAAGCTGCGCTACACCCCGCGCCGACCGCTCCCGAAGTCTAGCGGACCCTGACCACTGTCGCGTTCAGCTGTCCCCGTCTCGCGGCACCAAGGTCAGCAGCGCCGCCTCCGGCCGGCAGGCGAGGCGGAACGGTGCCCAGGGCGAGGTGCCCAGGCCGCCCGACACGTGCAACCACGGCCGCCTCGGATCGGGTCCCGCGGCCGGGTGCCGGTGCAGTCCGCTCGCGCGCTCCGGCTCGATGCCGCAGTTGGTCACCACCGCGCCGACCCAGGGCAGGCAGACCTGGCCGCCGTGGGTGTGCCCGGCCAGCAGGAGGTCGTAGCCGTCCTCGGCGAACCTGTCCATGACCGAGGGCTCCGGCGAGTGCATCACGCCCAGGCGCAGGTCGGCGGACGGATCCGCCGGCTGGGCGATCTCGTCGTAACGGTCCCGGCCGATGTGCGAGTCGTGTACCCCCGCCACCTCGATGTCCAGGTCTGCCGCTTTGATCCGGCCGCGCCGGTTATTGGCGTCCAGCCAGCCCGCCGCCTCCATGCTGGCGCCGAGTTCGGCCCAGGGCAGGTCGGGCGTCGTCCGGCGCGGGTGCAGCGTGCTGTCTCGCCACAGGTAGCGCACCGGGTTCCTTGGCTTGGGCGAATACAGGTCATTCGAGCCATAGACGAACACGCCCGGCCGGTCGAGGAGCGGGCCGAGCGCCTCGAGGAACGGCAGCACGGCGTCGGGGTGGGCGATCGAGTCACCGGTGTTGACGACGAGGTCGGGCTGCAGGGCATCCAGCGACCTGATCCAGGACAGCAGCCGGTGCCGGCCGGGGGTGAGGTGCGCGTCGGAAATGTGCAGCAGCCGCAAGGGCCGGGTGCCGGGCGCGAGCACGGGGACCTCATAGCGGCGCAGCACGAACCAGTTGCGCTCGATCACGGTCGCGTAGCCGAGAAGGCCCGCGCCGACGGTCGCGGCGGCGATGAGGGCTTGTCGTCGCATCCACATATGGTGCCATGTCCGGGGCACTGGTTCGTGCGGGCGCGGCGCGCGCAGGACGCGGCAGGGGGCAGTATGGCCTCATGGCTGGACTGAAGGATCGGCTTCGCGCCGACCTCACCACGGCGATGAAGGCGCGCGACGAGGTTCGGGTCAGGACGCTGCGCATGGTCCTCACGTCGGTCACCAACGAGGAGGTCGCCGGCGACTCCGCCCGTGAACTGAGCGATGACGAGGTGCTCCGGCTCCTGGCCAGGGAGGCCAGGCGGCGGCGCGAGGCGGCAGACGCGTTCGAGGCGGCTGGACGCGGCGATCAGGCCGCGGCCGAGCGGGCGGAGGACCGGGTCCTGGCCGAGTACCTTCCCGCGCAGCTCGACGACGACGAGCTGGCCGCGATCGTCGCCGAGGTGATCAGCCAGACCGGTGCCTCGGGCATGTCCGCGATGGGCCAGGTGATGAAGGCGGTGACGCCTCGCGTGGCCGGGCGGGCCGAGGGCGGACGGGTGGCGGCCGAGGTCCGCCGCGCGCTGGCCGGTTAGACCGGCTAGCCCTGCGCGGCCGAGTCACCCCCCATGGCCGGCAGGCCGTGCAGGCCCCGCAGGCCAGCAGACCTCCAGGTCGGCAGACTCAGGGGCCAGCTGAGCGCTTGGCTCGGGCTTTCGCGGGTACTGGCTCATCAGCCCGTCACGTAAGCAAAGGTGTATTCCCCGTCGATGGCGGTGCAGCTTCCGGACACCACGGTCGGGGTAAGGGTAATCCCGTATGCACCTAGCTCCTGGTAAGTGTGACTGGCAACGACTTCCGGCACGTTATCGGCACCTTGGATCTGAACGGTCTGCAAGGGCGATCCGTCGCCCCAGGAGATCTGGTCGCTGAACGTGCAGTCTGAGGTATCCCCGATGTTCTCGGCCTCAAGGACGACCGTCGGGTCAGAGCTTCGGCAGTAGGTCTGATCCGGCTCCAGCAGCACGCACTGGGCGCTCGGCACGGAGGGCGTGGTAGGTGACGGGCTCGGCCCTGTCCCGGGGCTGCCCGGGCTGGACGGCTGCTGCGGGCTGGTCGGCGGCGTGCTGGACGGATAAGTCGTCGGGATGGTGGACGGCGGGGGCAGGCACTCCGTGGGCACGCCCGGGAACGACTCCAGGGCTATGTACAGGTCCCGTGGTGACACGTACACGTTGATGAGCTGCAATTTCTTGAGCGTGTTCGGGAAGTCGATGATGTAGGTGGCCTTGTCGTAAAAGGCTTCGGCTTTGCCCGCCTGGCCGGGAATGGGTATGACACTGACAACGCAAGCGCGCCAGTCAACCGTGTAGGGGTTGAGGGGAATGGGCACCGGGCCGCGAACGTGCTTCTTAACGTCGAGGCCGAGATCATGATGCTTCACCATTTGTGAGCAGCCGCCAGTAGATAAGGCCAGCGTTGCGAGGAGGACAGCGGCCAGCAGCTTCTTCCGGGTCATGGTAGCCATAGCCAGATGCCTGGCGAGGGCGGCCACAGCGGACCTGAGGATGCCTCTCATGACTTACCCCCCTATGAAGGCAACCCTTCCGATGTGTCTACACCGGCGGGCCAGGCGCGACAAGGGGAGAGGGCTGGCTGTCAGGCAGGACAACTACTAGGCGCGACAGCCAGGCAGCCCCGCACGGCCAGCTACTGAAAATCAGCGGACAGCTGCCGAATCAGCCGGGCAGCTCAAGATCGCGAAAGATCGAGGTCACGGCTCCTGAATCGTGGCCAAGGGGTCGAACAGGGTGGCCGTGGGAGGCCCGCCGCCTCCCGGGCCGCCGCCGTGTCCGCCGCCGCCTCCGGCCCCGCCACCGCCGCCGCCGTGGTGACCGGGGTTGGGCGGCTTGGGTGAGCTGAAGCCGTTGCCCATGGAGAAGAACGGACTGTCTCCCGGCAAGGGGATGAACTGGGCAGGCGGGCTGCCCAGGTCCGCGTTCGCGAACGTCATCTGCCAGGTCGCGGCGGGAGCATTGTCGCCGTACATCTGGCCCGGGCAGTCCAGTTCCCCGCCGAACGCGGGGTCCTCGTGGTAGCAGGAGTTCTGGCCCAGCATCGCCCCGGACCCGGTGGGATCGTTCGGGTTGAAGACCGACACGTACCCGGCCAGCCGGGGCGTGTACCCGCCGAAGGCGGCGTAGTAGCCGCCGTTGGCGGTGCCGGTCTTGCCGGCCTCCGGCACCCCGGTTCCGCGGCCGGCCGCGGTGCCGGTCTGCAGGACGCCCTGCAGGATAAAGGTGGCGGCCTCGGCGACCTCGGGCGACAGCGCGCGGTGGCAGTCCGCTGACTGCACCGGCAGGCTGGCGCCGCTGCTGGTGAGGATCTGGCTAATGGCGATCGGGGCGCAGTAGATGCCGTTCGCCGCCACCGTCGCGTAGGCCGCGGCCATGCTCATCGGCGCGACCGGCTCCGAGCCCAGCGTGAACGAGGGGTTGTTGTCGGCCGAGTCCGTCTGGCCGACCGCCGGGTCCGGGTGAAGCAGCGACCCGCCGTTGACGAACGTCATGCCGAGGCTGACCGCGGTCTTGACCACGTTGCACAGCCCGACCTTCTGCTCCAGGTGGGCGAAGAACACGTTGATCGACTGCGTGGTGCCGTTGTACAGCGTGAAGATGCCCTTCCCGGCCCCCTCGGCGTTATGCACGGTAAAGGGAGCGGTCTGCTCGCCCTCGCAGTTGTAGTACGGGCCGATCGTGCTCGGCGACACGATCGCCTGGCTGAACCCGAACGGCACCCCCTCGTTCAGCGCCGTCAGCAGGGTGAATATCTTGCTCGACGAGC
>JASHUI010000429.1:0-2784 GCA_030040095.1 Streptosporangiaceae bacterium
GGCCGTGATCCGCGCCGCGGCGCAGGGCAGCGGCACCGGGCAGTACGTGATGACCAGCTATTACTCGGGCGAGCTCGGGCTGCCGGAGATGGGCGTGGTGGCCAGGCAGCTGTGGCGCCAGGCCGGGGTCGGGCCGTGCGACGTGCGGACCGCGGTGCTGTACGACCACTTCACCCCGTACGTGCTGCTGCAGCTGGAGGAGCTCGGCTTCTGCCCGCGCGGCGAGGCCAGGCACTTCATCGCCGGCGGCGCGATCGAGCTCGGCGGGAGGCTGCCGGTCAACCCGCACGGCGGCCAGCTCGGCGAGGCGTACATCCACGGCATGAACGGCATCGCCGAAGCGGTCCGCCAGGTCCGCGGCACCTCGGTGAACCAGGTTCCCGGCGACGGGCCGGTGCTGGTCACCGCGGGGACCGGGGTTCCGACCAGCGGCCTGATCCTGGGACCCGCCTGAGCCGCGTGACTGTGCCCCGGCCCCGCACCAGCTGACCCGCTCTCCGCCAGGCCCGGGGCTCTCCCGGCCAACTACGAACAAAAAGTTTGTGCGTTCGCACATCATGTATGTACGTTGATGTCATGGATGCGAACGCGCGCCTGGCCGCGCTGACCGAACTGCTGCAGCGGGACGGCCGGGTCGAGGTGGCTCACGCGGCGGACGCGTTCGGCGCCGCGGAGATGACCGTCCGCCGCGATCTCGATCGCCTGGTCTCGATGGGCATGGCCCGGCGCGTGCGGGGCGGGGCGATCAGCCTGCTGATGCGCGGCGAGGAACTGCCGTTCGCGATGCGCGCGCTGGAGGGCGCCCAGGCCAAGGTCCGCATCGGCGCCGCGGTCGCGGAGGTGCTGCGCGACGGCGAGGCGGTGCTGCTGGACAGCGGCACCACCGCGGTGCAGGCCGCCAGGGCCCTGGTAGGCCGGCGGATGACCGTGATGGCCATGTCGCTGCACGTGACCTCGGTGCTGTCGGCCAGCCAGTCGGTCCGGCTGCTGGTGCCCGGCGGCGAGACACGCCCCGGGGAGCTGGCCATGGTCGGCCCCCTGGCCCTGGCCAGCATCGACGCGCTGCGCTTCGACACCGCGGTGCTGGCTCCGTGCGGCCTGGCCGGAGGCCAGGTAACCGCGCACGACCTCGGCGACGCCGCGGTCAAGCAGGCCATGATCCGGGCATCGGCGCGAGTGATCCTGGCCGCCGACGGATCCAAGTTCCGGCAGACGGCGATGGCCGTGGTCGGCGCGGCCGACGCGCTCGACATGGTGATCACTGACGCCACGGCGCCGGGCGATGCCCTCGGCGCGCTGCGCGCGGCGGGCGTCGAGGTGCGATGTGCCTGAGCTGGCCCTTGCGGCGCCGGCCGGACGCCAGCTCCGCTGGCCGCGGGCGGCGACCGTGTCGGTCTTCTTCATCCACGGCCTGCTGTTCGCCTCGTGGACGGCGCACATCCCGGAGGTCAAGGACCACGCGGGCCTGACCGTCGGCGCGCTCGGGCTGGCCCTGCTGGGTGCGCCGGCCGGGTCGGTGTCGGCCATGCTCGCCTCGGCCCGGCTGCTGTCCCGGCTGGGCAGCCGGCGTACGGTCCGGGTCTGCCTCATCGGCTACTGCGCGGCCGGGCCGCTCGTCGGGCTGGCCGGCTCGCTGCCGGCGCTGTTCGCCGCGCTGTTCGCCTGGGGCGCCTTCCAGGGCTCGCTCGACGTGTCCATGAACACTCAGGCGGTCACGGTCGAGCGGGCCAGGGGCCGCCCGCTGATGTCGGGTTTTCACGGCTGCTGGAGCATCGGCACCTTCGCCGGCGCCGCGGCCGGCGTGGCGGGCGTCGCGGCCGGCATGTCGCTGACGCTCCAGTTGCTGTTGCTCGGGACGCCCGCCCTGGTGATCGGAGTGATGCTCGCCGGGCGGATGCTGCCCGACATCGTCCCGGCCGCAGAAGCGAGCAACGGCCACGCCGCCGCGCCGCGCGGCCCGGCGCGGCTGACACCGGCGGCGCGCGGGGTCTCGCGGTCCGTGCTCCTGCTGGGCGCGATCGCGTTCGCCTCCATGCTGTGCGAGGGCGCCAGCGCGGACTGGGCGTCTGTGTACCTGCGCGGCCCGGTCCACGTCGGCGCGGCCGTGGCCGGGCTCGGCTACACCGCCTACTCGCTGACCATGGTCATCGCCCGCCTGTCCGGGAACCGGCTGCTGGCCAGGTTCCGGGTCCAGTCGGTCCTGCCGGCCCTCGCGGCCGTCGCCGTGGCCGGGTTCACCGTCGGCCTGGCCGACCGCACCGTTGCCGCCGCGCTCGCGGGGTTCGCCTGTCTCGGGATCGGCCTGGCCCTGATCATCCCGACGGTCTCCAGCGCGGCCGGGCGGCTCCCCGGGCTCAGCCCGGGCGCCGCGATCGTGGCCGTGACCACCTGTGGCTGGCTCGGGTTCGTCTGCGGGCCGCCCCTCATCGGCGAGCTTGCCTCGGCGACCTCGCTGTCGCTGGCTCTGGGCGTGGTCCCGGCGCTGGTCGCGTTCATCGCCGCGGCCACCGCGCTGACGCCACAGCTGCGGATCAGGTTCCCGCCGCCGGAGCGGGGTCAGGGGGATGCGGCCATGTCCAGGGCGGCTAGGTAGCCGAACGTCATGGCCGGGCCGATGGTGGCCCCGGCGCCGGCGTAGCTGTGGCCCATGACCGACGCGCTCGCGTTGCCCGCCGCGTACAGCCCGGCGATCACCGAGCCGTCCGGGCGCAGCACCCGGGCCCGCTCGTCGGTGCGCAGCCCGCCCTTGGTCCCCAGGTCGCCCGGCACGATCGTGACCGCGTA
>JASHUI010000430.1:0-3329 GCA_030040095.1 Streptosporangiaceae bacterium
GCCGTCCCGCCCGAGGGTCCGGGCCGGCCCGGCGTGGTGTCCGGGCGTAAGGTCAGGCAGGTCAGTTGCGATAGCGGGCGATGACGTCGGCGCCGAAGCGGGCCATCTCCTCGCGCTGCGGCGAGAACTGCAGCAACATCAGGCCGACCCCGGCCTCCTCGTAGGCGCGCAGCCGCTGCGTGATCTGGTCGGCGGTGCCGATCAGCCCGCTGCGCAGGCCGCGGTTGGAGACGCTGTATTCCTCGAGGGAGACCCGCGACTCGAGCTGCGAGCCCTCCACGAAGTCCTGGTAGGACGCGTATGCCTCGGGCGAGGACCGGACGTTGAGTACCCGGTCCAGCTCGGCCTGGGCCTCCGCCTCGGTGTCGCGGCAGATGACATAGCCGGAGACGCCGAACACCAGGGGCGGCAACCCGGCCGCGGTCCGCCGGGCGTCCATGTCCGCGACCTTGGCCGCGATGACCTCGGGGGCGTCGCCGTGCATGACGTACGCGTCGGCCTGGGCCGAGATGATCTCCTTGGCCCGGGGCGACTCGCCGCCCATGTAGACCGCGGGCAGCCGGCCGGGCTTGGGTTCGAGCACGGCCCCTTCGAGCTGGTACAGCGGCCCGTGATGGGTCACGGTCGGCTCGCGGAGCAGCCGGGACACCACATCCAGCCATTCCTGGGTGCGCTCGTACCTGGCGTCGTGCACGTCGAACGGGGCCCCGTACTGCGCGGCCTCGTCCTTCCACCAGGACGACACGACGTTGAGCGACAGCCGGCCCGGGGCGATCGTGTCGAGCGTCGACAGCGCCTTGGCGGTCAGTGACGGCGAGTGGTAGTTGGGCCGGACCGCCAGCATCAGCTCGAGCTGCGTGGTGACGGCGGCCACGGCCGGCGCCAGGGTCCAGCAGTCCAGCGACGGCGCGCGGTGCCCCTTGATGTCGTTCAGGTTCAGCTCGGCGATCAGGGTCAGCTCGAAGCCGAGCCGCTCGCTGTCCACGGCCAGATCGCGCATGTAGGGCCAGGCGATCGTCATGCCCTCGTCCTCGACGTTGCGCAGCCATCCGCCGAACACCGGCATCCAGTATCCGAATCGCATCAGCCGGCCCTTCTCGCTTCGGACTCCTCGGCCAGCAGCCGGCCGAGGAACGCGGCCACCTCGGGCAGCGCGGGCCGCGGTGCCGCGGCCTCGACGCTGGAGTTGTAGTTGGTGGTGGTGTTCACGTCGTAGGTGACCACGCGGCCGTCCGCCGTCTCGATGAACTCGAACCCGGCGATCTCCAGCCCTGCGGCGCGGGCGAAGTCCAGGTACCGGCCGATGATCGGGTGATCGAAGCCCTCGCGCAGCGCGAACAGGCCCGCCGGGGCGGCGCCGGGCTCCACCGCGCAGGCGTCGGCCGGGCAGAGCTCGAAGCCGCCGCGCGCGGTGTCGGCGGTGATCGCGTACACGAACTCGCCGCCGACGATCTCGGCCCTGGTGATGCGCGGCTGCGCGGCGCGCAGGTACTCCTGCAGCAGGCTGATCCCGTCCACCGGCGCCTGGTAGTCCGCCGACCCGGTGTAGGCGTCGAACTCGTCATGGCTCTCGAACAGCCGGACGCCCGTGCCCCTGCCGCCCTGGTTGTGCTTGGAGATGAACGGCACGGGCAGCTTCCTGGCCGCGGCCGGCAGGTCGGCGGTCCCGGCCACCGCCAGCGTGCGGGGGACGTCGAAGCCGGCCGCGCGGAGCGCGGTGAGCTGGGCCGCCTTGCTCACCTCCAGCTCCAGGGCGCGCCGGCCGTTCACCACCCGCCGCCCGTGCGACTCGAGCCACCCGAGGACCGCCCGGGCCTGGTCCTTGGCGTACGGGTGGTCTCGGGTGTGCGACGACGCGCTCATCCGCGACCAGAACACCCCGGACGGAGGCTCATCGTCCAGGTCGAGAACGCCGTCCCCGAGCAGCCACTGCTCATGCGGCAGGCCGGCCGCGTCAAAGGCCGCGCCCAGCGGGGCGTACCAGTCCGGGTTCTCGTGGAGCACATGAACCTTCACGCTGCCCAGCCCTCCGCTTGGTTGTGCCACGCACAGGGTATGCGCAGGAACTCAGCGCGAGTCAGTGCCGACGTGGGTAGGCCAGCGCGACGGCCAGGAACGTGTCGTTCGCGTCCCGGTCGCCGATCGTCACCCGCACGCCCTCCGTGCCGTAAGGGCGCACGCTCACCCCCTGCCGGTCGCAGGCATCGGCGAAGTCGGCGGTGTCGGCATCGAGCCGGAGCCAGACGAAGTTCCCCTCGGTCGGCGGCACCGTCCAGCCCTGGCCGAGCAGCTCGTCCCGGACCCGGTGCCGCTCACCGACGACCGCCTCTACCCGTTCCAGCAGCTCGGGCTCTGCCTCGAGCGATGCCAGCGCGGCGGCCTGGGCCAGGGAGTTCACGGAGAAGGTCAGCAGCGTCTTACGGACCGCGACCGCCACAGGCTCTTGGGCGATCATGAAGCCGACCCGCAGCCCGGCCAGCCCGTACGCCTTGGAGAAGGTGCGCAGCACGGCCAGGTTGGGCCGGTCGCGGTACAGGGCGATCCCGTTCGGCACGTCCGGGTCCCGGACGTACTCGGAGTAGGCCTCGTCGAAGACGACCAGGCAATCCTCGGGGACGCGGCCGAGGAACTCCTCGACCTCGGGGCGGCGCACCACCGTGCCGGTCGGGTTGTTCGGGTTGCACACCAGGATCAGCCGGGTCCGGTCGGTGATCGCGTCGGCCATGGCGGACAGGTCGTGCGTCTCCTCGCGAAGCGGCACCCGCACCGACGTGACGCCGGCCAGATCCGACAGGTACGGATACGCCTCGAACGAGCGCCAGGCGTACAGCACCTCGACGCCGGGCTCGCCGACGGCCTCCAGCAGTTGCTGGACCACACCGACCGAGCCGCAGCCGACCACCACGTGCGCGGCCGGGACCTCGAAGCGCGCCGCGATCGCCTCGGTCAGATCGACCGCGCCGTTGTCCGGGTACAGGTTGATGCGGCTGGCGGCCTCGGCGATGGCCTTCACGACCGACGGCAGCGGGCCGAACGGCGACTCGTTCGAGGACAGCTTGAACGATCTGCCGCCGGGGGCAGACGGGGCCTTCCCCGGCTGATATGCCACGAACTGGTCGAGAACCTGTCGGAAACGCGGATACACCACGGACACCTTTGTCCTCCCGGGTCGGAGCAGCCGTCATCGGGTGCAGCCCCAGCATGCCACGCCCGCGCCAGTGCGGTCTCGGCCCAGCACTCGCCGTCCTGGGCACTGGCCGGTCTCTCCGCCCCGGCGCTCGCCGCCCTGGGCACTGACCGGTCTCCCCGCCCCGGCGCCCGCCGTCCTG
>JASHUI010000431.1:0-4817 GCA_030040095.1 Streptosporangiaceae bacterium
GGTCCGCGGCGAGGCGCGGCGGGCGGCGCGGACCGCCGGATCGGTGAGGTCGGCCCGCGACTCCTGGTACAGGTCGGGTTCCAGGTAGATCAGCTCGGCGATCGGCACCGCGGCCCGGACCCGTCGCTCGGCCGCGTCGATGCCGCTCACCAGCGAGGCCGCGCTCTGGTCACAGGCGACCGCGATCTTCGCCGCCACCAGCAGGGTCTCCGGGCCAAGGTGCAGGGTGCGCAGGTGGATGACCCGCTCCACCTCGGGGCCGTCCTCCAGGGCCGCCACCACGGCCCGCTCGACGTCGATGGTGGCCGACTCGCCGATCAGCAGGCTCTTCATCTCGGTGGCCAGGATCACGGCGACGAACCCGAGCAGGACCCCGATCCCCAGTGAGCCGGCGCCGTCCCAGCGCCCGTCGCGGGTGACCCACGAGAGCACCACCCCGAACAGCGCGAAGGCCAGGCCGCACAGCGCCGCGGAGTCCTCCAGCAGGACGGCGGGCACCTCGGGCGACTTGGCCCGGCGGACGAACAGGACCAGGCGGCGCCAGGCCCCGGGCCCGCCCGCCTGCCTCGACTCGATGATCGCGGTCCGGAACGACAGGCCCTCGAGGACGGCCGCGACGGCGAGCACCACGAGCGCCACCGCCGGCGAGGTGAGGTGCTCGGGATGGGCTATCCGCTCGGCTCCCTCGTAGAGGGAGAACGCGGCGCCCACGGTGAACAGCACCAGGGCCACGATGAACCCGTAGACGTAGCGTTCAGATCCGAAGCCGAACTGATGCTCCTCGGTCTCCTCGCGCTGGGCCCGGCTGCGGCCGATGAGCAGCAGCGCCTGATTGCTCGAATCGGCCACCGAATGGACGGACTCGGCCAGCATCGAGGCCGAGCCGGTGATCAGGAACGCGGCGAACTTCGTAACGGCGATGCCGAGATTGGCGGCAAAGGCCGCGATGACCGTCCGCCTGCCCTCGGCCGGCTCGGCCACGGTTAGCCAGCGGCCGGGTCGCGCGCCTCGTCGACCAGCATCACCGGGATGTCGTCGCGGACCGGGTAGGCCAGGCCGCAGTGCTTTCCGGTGCAGACCAGCTCGCTGGCCTTCTTATCGACTCGTACCGGTGCGTGGCACTTCGGGCAGACCAGGATCTCGAGCAGCCAGTCATCGATCTTCACTGCATCTCTCCCTCAGCTGTCACCGAGCACGATACGCAAGACCTGGACGCGCACGCCGGTCAGGGTCTCCTCGTCGGGCGCCTCGACGTTGAGCCGCAGCAGCGGCTCGGTGTTCGACGGGCGCAGGTTGAACCACCAGCCGCCGCACCCGACGGTCAGCCCGTCCAGCTCGTCCGTCCGCACGCCCTCGCGGCCGGCGAAGGCCGCGCGGACCCGCTCGGTGGCCGCCCGCTGATCCGGGACCTCGCTGTTGATCTCGCCGGACGCGCGGTACCTTTCGTACCCCGACAGCAGCGGCGACAGCGGCCCGTCCTGTGACCCGAGCGCGGCGAGCACATGCAGCGCGGCCAGCATGCCCGAGTCGGCGAACCAGAAATCGCGGAAGTAGAAATGCCCGGAATGCTCGCCGCCGAAGATCGCCCCGGTCGCGGCCATGTCCGCCTTGATGAACGAGTGCCCGACCCGGGTCCTGACCGGGGTACCGCCGTGCGCGGCCACGATCTCCGGGACCGCGCGCGAGGTGATCAGGTTGTGGATGATCGTGGCGCCCGGCTCCCTGGCCAGCTCGGCCACGGCGATCAGCGCGGTCAGCACCGACGGCGAGACGATCTCGCCCCGCTCGTCGACCACGAAGCAGCGGTCGGCGTCGCCGTCGAAGGCCAGGCCGACGTCGGCGCCGGAGCTGACCACGGCACGCTGCAGGTCGACCAGGTTCTTCGGGTCGATCGGGTTGGCCTCGTGGTTCGGGAACGTGCCGTCAAGGTCGAAGTAGAGCGGCACGACGGTGATCGGCAGCCCCTCGAACACCTTGGGCACCGTGTGGCCCGCCATGCCGTTCCCGGCGTCCACGGCCACGGTCAGCGGGCGGATGCCGGACAGGTCGACCAGCCTCCGCAGGTACGCCGCATACCCGGACAGCAGGTCGCGTTCCTGGACGCTGCCGGGAGCGCCCTGGCCGGGCGGGACGCCGGCCTCGGCCATCTCGCGCAGCTGCGCGAGCCCGGTCTGCTCGCCGACCGGCTTGGCGCCCGCCCGGCAGAGCTTGATCCCGTTGTACTTGGCCGGGTTGTGGCTCGCGGTGATCATCGCGCCGGGGATGCCGAGGCTGCCGCTGGCGTAGTAGAGCATGTCGGTCGAGCCCAGGCCGCCGGACACCACGTCCGCCCCCTGGCCGGCCGCCCCGTGCCCGAAGGCCTCGGCCAGCGGCACCGAGGAGGTGCGCATGTCGTGCACGGTCACCACGGCCGGCGCGCCGGTCAGCCGCACGAACGCGGCGCCGACGGCCTCGGCCACGCTCTCGTCCAGTTCGTCGGGCACCGTGCCGCGGATGTCGTATGCCTTGAAGATCTTCGCGTACTCGGCCACTGGGGTTGCCTCCGCGCCTGCCTCGCCCGGTCGCGACGCTCTCGGTCGCGATAGACGGACACCCTACCGGGAGCGCCGTGCTACCGTAGCCGCCCCGTGTCCCGAGGCGACGAGCGCAGCACCCGGAGATGGCCGCGCCGCCCGACCTCGACGCCCTGGCCGACCGGCTCGCCGGCCGGGCGCGACGTCGTGGCCTCCATGACCGCGTTGGCCAGCGCCTCCAGGTCGTCCACCGGTTCTTCGGCGGGCCCGTCGGGCAGGCGGACCACCTCCCACCCGCGGGGCACCGTCATCCGGTCGGCGTGGGCGGCGCACAGGTCGTAGCAGTGCGGCTCGACGAAGGCGGCCAGCGGGCCGAGGACCGCGGTGGAGTCGCGGTAGACGTAGGTGAGCGTGTGCACGGCAGCCCGCTTGCAGGCGGGCCGGCTGCAGCGACGAGAACTCAACGGCCCGCCTCCCTCACGACCGCGCCGACGGCGGGCGAGCGCGTCCCGCGGCGGGCAGGATCGCGTAGATCGCTCACAACGGCTGACGGTATCGATCCGGGGGCACTAACGCCATCACCCGGGGCACTCTGCACGATCGTGTCTCGACTGCCGCTCCGGCCCGGGCCGGGGCAGATACGCTCGGTGACTGTGAATGATGGCTCGGGCGCGGCCCGGGGCGGCCGGCCCGGGGCACGGATCCGGCGGCGTGACTCGCGTGGCCGCGGCCTGCGCGGCACGCTCACCCCGCAGGACCTGCCGCTCTACCGCAGCCGCGCGCAGCGCTTCGACGACCTGGTGCTCGAGGCGGTGGCGCGGCTCGAGCCGCGCTGGGAGGCGGAACTGTCCGGCGTGGAGTTCGCCGTGGAGGAGATCCCGGCCGGCGGTCCGGCCGACGACGACGTCGATCCGGTGCCGCTGGCCCGGCTCGATCCCGGCTCGGCGGCCGCCGGCGACCCTCGCCATCCCGCCAGGCCGGCCCGTGTGGTGCTCTACCGGCGCCCGCTCATGGCCCGCGCCGACGACGAAGAGGACCTGCGCGTGCTCGTGCTGGACGTGGTCGTCGAGGAGTTCGCCCGGCTGCTCGGCCTCGACCCCGAGGAGGTCGATCCGGGTTACCCGGAGGAGGACTGACCGGCGGGCGGCTTCAGGGCAGGGCGGTGATCACCGAGTTCTGCACGGCGGGCAGCGGGACCCAGGTCAGGGCGCTGGTCACCGGGAGCAGGGACCGCACCACGCCGGCCTGGGTGACCACCCGCCCGGCGTAGACCGGTCCCGAGCCGGCCAGCGGCGTGACCACGATCGCGAACGCCGAGGACCGCCCCCCCTGGCGCGGCGCGGCCAGCGTGACCACCACCGAGTGGCCGGCGGCCAGCTGCACCGTGCGCGGTGCCGCGGTCCCCGTGGCGGCCTGCCCGGCGGCCGTCAGCTCCGTCACCTGCACCTGGGCCGCTCCGCCGGGGGCCGAAAGGACCACCGCGCACGTGCCCCCGGTGCCCGGATCACCGGCGATCACGCCCTGCTCCTGCAGCGGCGCGGCGGCCGCGGTGAACGCGCCCGGGGCGCCGGCCGCCCCGCCGGGCAGGCTCATGGAGGCGGTCACCGGGACGCTGGAGGAGACCTCTATCGCGGCCGGGATCCCGCCCAGCGAGGGCAGGGCCACGGAGATCGCCGAGCCGCCGGGAAGGTCGAGGCCGCTTCCCCCGGTCGGCTGGTAGGAGCCCGTCGCCGTGATCGCGGTCAGCTTGATCTGGGCGTTGCCCGCGCCGGGGACGGCGACGTAGAGCACCCGCCCGCCCGGCGTTCCCGGCAGGCCGGGCAGCACCTGGGTGGTGGCCGGCTGCTGGGCCGCGGGCAGCCAGGCGCCGGGCTGGCTCGCGCTGGACGTCTCGAGGACCGCGGCCACCACCCGGCCCACGCTGGTGGTCACGTTCAGCGCCACCGTCCGGGAGCCGCGCACCAGGCCGGCCAGCGACTGCACGATGATGCCGTGCGGCGGGACGCTGATACCCGTGTCGGCGTTGCCGAGCACCGGGCCGCTGTCGGTGATGGCCTGGACCGACGCGTCGGCGGCCTGCCCGTCGGTGTTCATCAGGTACAGCTGGATGTCGGCCACCGACTTCTGCCCGGGGCCCACGAACCAGAAGTCGGTGCCCGGGCCCAGGCACGACGCCGTGCCCAGTCCGCCGGAGCTGGTCTGCTCGGCCTCGAGCCCGCGCGCCATCGCGCCGCTGGCCGTGATCATCACGCCGCCGCGGGCCGGGCCGGTCGGTACCGGGGCTCCCGCGGCCACCGCCTGAGC
>JASHUI010000432.1:0-3390 GCA_030040095.1 Streptosporangiaceae bacterium
GCCGCCTCGGCCGGGTGGCCGGCCGCCTCGGCGGGGTGGCTGACCGCCTCGGCCGGGTGGTACGCGGGCAGGTCCAGGCGGGCGCGGATGGCCTGCTGCACCTGCTCCTTGGACGGCCGGGCATCGACGGTGACCACGTATTCCTTCCTGCCGAAGATGCCGAGCACGGGGTTGGTCTTCTGGTGATACTCGCGCAGCCGGACGGCCAGCGCCTCCTCCGTGTCGTCCTCCCTGGTGACCAGGTCGCCGCCGCAGGAGTCGCACCGGCCGGGCACCCGCGGGCTGTTGTCGATCAGGTTGTAGTCCACGCCGCAGCCCGCGCACAGCCGCCGCGCCATCACCCGGCGCCGGACATCGCTGTCGGGAAGGTCGAGATGGATCACCCCGTCGATGTCGTAGCTCTCG
The DNA here is from genome assembly GCA_030040095.1 of Streptosporangiaceae bacterium. Lineage (GTDB taxonomy): Bacteria > Actinomycetota > Actinomycetes > Streptosporangiales > Streptosporangiaceae > JASHPR01. Next base: position 406 of record JASHUI010000432.1, read on the forward strand.
AGGAAGAACTCCGCCTGCCGCTCGTTGCGCGGGAAGCCGTCGATGATGAACCCGAAGTTCCAGTCGTGCTGGGCCAGGCGTTCCCGCACGATGCCCTCGACCACGTCATCATCGACCAGGGCGCCGGCCGCCATGGTGCGCCTGATCTGGGCACCGAGCTTGGTGTGATGCTGCACGTTCCACCGGAGGATGTCGCCGACGCCTATGGTGACCAGGTCAAGGTCGCTGGCCAGCAGCTCGGCCTGCGTGCCCTTGCCGCTGCCCTGCACGCCCATGATGACGTATTTGCGCATGCGGACACCCTCGCATACGGCGTCTAGCCTCGTGTCTGCCGCGCCTCTGCCGGGCCGCGCAGCGGGAACCGGCGTTCGCACCAACGCCGCAGCTTCGGATCCAGCGATGCCCGGATCAGCGGCCAGTCCTCGATCAGCAGCCGGGCGTTGAGGAACCGCGCGACGTCGTTGCGCCTGCCCTGGGTCAGCACCATCCCGTACATGCTGCGGCGGATGTTGTCATCCGACACATCGCACTCGCGCAGCCCGGGCCAGGACAGATGCCTCGGCAGCACGATAACGCCCTTGACCGGCCCGCGCAGTTCCTCCAGCCGCTGCGGGAGCCGTCCGGCCAGCCCGCCGCGCCGGGAGAGAAGTTCCGCAAGAGACATGGCTCGATTATCGCCGACCAGCGCCCGGCCGCCCGCAGTGACTCGCGGGTGCGCCGGTAACGGGGAGCGCGCGAGTGGTCACGGAAACGCGCTGGCAACGGATTGCGGGGCCGGTTGGGCCCCGGAATTATCAGGTCATGGATCGCCCTGGTGAAGTTCTCGTGCACGGTCCGGTGACGCTGCGCCGCTGGCGGGCGGCGGACGCGGGCACCATGTGCGACCTGGTCCTCGGGTCGCTGGAGCACCTGCGGCCCTGGCTGCTGTGGGCCGCGGACTACGGCCCGCTGGCCGCGGCGCGGAGCGCCGCGCGGTGCGAGCAGGACTGGGAGTCGGGAGCAGCGTTCCACTACGCCATAACCACCGGCGGTGCCCCGGTCGGCGGCTGCAGCCTGCACGCCAGGATCGCGCCCGGCGGCGTCGAGATCGGCTATTGGGTGGCGGCCCGGCACACCCGGCAGGGCCTGGCCACAGGCGCGGTGGCCGCGCTGGTCGGCGCCGCCTTCGGGCTGGGCGGCGTCGAATGGGTGGAGATCGTGGTCGACGAGGCAAACGTGGCCAGCAGCGGCGTGCCGCGCAAGCTCGGGTTCACCGCGGTGGGCCGGAGGGCCCGGCCCGGCGGCCCGCGGGCCCCTGGAGAATCGGACACCACCGTGGTGTGGAGGCTGACCCGTCCACTATCCGACTGATCTCGGCGGTGCATTAGGCTCGGTGCATGTCCAGCGTTCCGGCCCGGTCGCGGTGGCGCTTCCTGATCACCCCGAGGTGGCTTGGCTGGCATGCGTTCGCTGTCGTCGCATTTATCGGGATGCTGTGGCTCGGCGACTGGCAGTTCCACCGGGCCGAGTCAGGAAACGCGCTGAGCTGGGCCTACACCTTCGAGTGGCCGATCTTTGCGATCTTCGGCGCGGTCTTCTGGGTGAAGACGATCCGCGATGAGCTCCGGCCGCCCGCCGTTTCCGACCAGGCCGAGGAGATCGAGCTTCCGGCGAGCGCCGACCGGGCCGCGACGGCCGGGCCGGGCGCGCTCGCGGCCCGCGGCCGGGATGACAAGGCGGGCGAAGACGCCGACGATCCGGAGCTGGCCGCCTACAACGCCTACCTGGCCCGCCTGAACGAGCAGGTCAGGGGGCACGGCAGGTGGCACGGCCTGCGTTAGCCGGGTCCGGGCCAACGGACTGAGCGCCCGCGGGCGAGCAGGCGCCAAAGACGAGAAAGCAGAGAGGCAGGACGGTGCGTGCAGATGCGCTGGCCAGGGCGGTGCTGCGGTACCGGATCATGGCCTACGTGACCGGCGTGGTGCTGATGATCTTGTGCTTTGTCGGGATCCCGCTCCAGGTCTTCGCCAACAACCTGGTCGTGGTGAACTACGTCGGCACCACGCACGGCATCCTGTACCTGATCTACCTGGTGGTCGCCTTCCTGATGACGCGCCAGGTAGGGATGAAGGTGGCCAGCCCGCAGACCCTGCTCGTGCTGCTGGCGGGAACGATCCCGGTGCTGACGTTCGTGGTCGAGCGCTGGGTTACCCGGCGGTACATCAATCCGGCCCTGACCGCCGCCGGGCGGCGCCCCGGTCCGGGCGCAGGGCCCGCGCGAATCGCGGACACCGGGAAGGCGGCGGCACCCGCCACGCCCCCGCCCGCGCAGTAGCGGCCGGCCAGCGGCATCCGGCAGCGCGTGGGCCAGCACTACTTCACCGAGCACCCTGCCGCCCGGCAGCGTCCAGGGTCGGTGCACGTCGTCACCCCGGAGCTGCACCTGGAGCTGGCCACCGATTCCGGGGTGTTCTCCGCGTCCAGGCTGGACCCCGGCACCCGGCTGCTGCTGGACACGGCGCCGGCCCCGCCCGCCGACGGGGACCTGCTCGACCTGGGCAGCGGCTACGGTCCGCTGGCCCTGGTCCTGGCCGCCCGGTCACCCGGCGCCCGGGTCTGGGCGGTCGACGTGAACACCCGGGCCCTGGAGCTGTGCGCCGCCAACGCGGACCGTGCGGGCCTGCGCAACGTTCGCTGCGCCGCGCCCGACGATCCCGCGCTGCCCGGGGCATTCCGGCTGATCTGGTCGAATCCGCCGATCAGGATCGGCAAACCGGCGCTGCACGCGCTGCTGGCCACCTGGCTGGCCCGCCTGGAGCCCTCCGCCGCCGCCTACCTGGTGGTCCAGCGGCACCTGGGGTCGGACTCGCTGCAGCGCTGGCTGGAGAGCGCAGGCTGGCCCGCCGAGCGAGTCGCGGCCAGGTCCGGCTACCGGGTGCTGAGGGTGCTGAGCACGCCGGGCGCCCGCGGGGACGCCCGGTGACGGCCCAGCCGGGCCGGGACAGG
>JASHUI010000433.1:0-4025 GCA_030040095.1 Streptosporangiaceae bacterium
GGCCAGCCGCAGAACAAGCGGTCCAGCGGGCGCAGCGGCCCGGGCACGTCGTGGTACCGGGCCCCGCGCACGCCGACGCCGGTGAAGCCGCGCGCGGCCAGCAGCCCCACCAGGGCGCCGCGGGTGAACAGGTGCAGGTGGCCGGCCACCTGATGGCCCGGCCTGCCGTAGACGCCGCGCAGGCTGACCTCGGAGAAGATCGGCTGCACCCCGAGCGCCACCAGCCCGCGGTTGTACCAGGCGGCCAGGTTCGGCGTGGACAGCAGCAGCGACCCGCCCGGCTTCAGCACCCGGAACACCTCCTCGAGCGCGGCGTCGGTGTCGACCGGGTGCTCGATCAGCTCGCTCATGATGACCACGTCGACCGAGGCCGACGCCACCGGAAGCGGGTCGGTGCCGGACCGGACCACGGTCAGGCCCAGCCTCCGGGCGCGGCCGAGCGCCCCGGCCGACCAGTCGAGCCCGATCAGGTGATGTCCCGGGTTGCGCCGCGCGGCCAGGCTCGCCGCGGCGCCGTCACCGCAGCCCAGGTCGAGGACTCGGGCCGGGGCGGGCAGGCCGTGCAGCGCCTCGGCGAGCATCTTCGCCATCCGGTGCGCGCGGTCCGGCCCGGAACTCGCCGGGGTGTCCGGGTTCTCGTAGAACGCCCGCAGCGAGCCGGAGGCCCCGCGGCCGGCGGTGGTCACCGGCGGCATCGTCTGCCTCTCACCGGGTCACCGGCGGCGCTGCGCTGCCCGGGCGACCGCCTCGTCGGCCACCGCGGCGAAGTCCTCGACCGCGGCCGACCAGTGCAGCCGCAGCGCCCGCTCGCGCGCGGCCAGGCCGAGCGCCTCGCGGGTCCTGTGGTCCAGCGCGAGCGACGCCCACGCGGAGGCGAACTGGCCCTCGCTGCGGACCAGCACCCCGGTCTCGCCGTCTATCACCGAGTCCCGCAGGCCCGGCACGTCGAACCCGATGCCCGGGGTGCCGCGGATCGCGGCCTCGGTGATCACGATGCCCCAGCCCTCGATCATGGCCGGGTGCAGCAGTATCCAGGCTGAGCAGAGCAGCCGGTGCTTTTCCTCCTCGGACACCCGGCCGGTGACCACCACGCCCGGCCCGGCCAGCGACTCGATCCGGGCCCGCTCGGGGCCGTCGCCCGCGATCACCAGCTGGCCGCCGACCACGTGGCGGACCCGGTCCCAGAGCCGCAGCAGCAGGTCGACGCGCTTATAGTCGGTCAGCCGGCCGAGGGCGAGGAACAGCGGCTCCTTGGATCGCGGCGTCAGCGGCTGCGGCTGCTCCACGCCGTTGCACACGATCCGGATCCGGTCGTCGCCGACCCCGATCCCGGCCAGTGCCGCGGCCGTGGACGCGGACACGGTCAGGAACAGGTTGTCCCGGTGGGCCCAGGGCATGACGACGCTCTCGGCGAACTGGCCGACCCTGGACAACGGCCGCGGCAGGCGCACGTCCCACAGCTCGGTGTGCACGTGGTTGACCAGGCAGATCATCGGGCGGCGGGACCAGAACGGCGCGAAGAAGGGCATCCCGTTGCAGACCTCGACCAGCAGGTCGCACTCGCGCAGCCGCCGCCGGTAGTGCACCGGCGCGCGCAGGAACTGCGTGTAGGTGCCGCCGCTGCGGATCACCTCGTACCCGCGCGGAGCGACCCGCCCGCCGCACAGCAGGGTGATCCGGTCGCCGCGGGCGGTCATGCCCTCCGACAGCCGGTCGACCAGGACCTCGGAACCGCCGGCCCGGGGATTGGCCAGGTCGCGCCAGGCCACGAACACGATGTGCCGTGGCGGCCGGCCCGGGTCCCCGGCCGACACCGGCTCGTGCGTGGCGGGCGAACCCAGCGGAAGGGCGGAGGGAGCCAGCGGCGGGGCGGGCGGAGCCAGCGGCAGGGCGGACGGGGCCAGTGGCAGCTGGGCGCCGTCTGAGGGAGCGTCCAGCCCGGCCGCGGCGGCCGCTATGCCCGACAGGCGAGGCGACTCCTGACTCACGCGACCACTCCCCACATCTGGATGCGACCCGTGACCAGAGCTATCATTACTGGCAGGTAATGTCTACCGGACAATGGAGCATTTGTTCTGGTAATTTCGACAAGTCGTCGATCGCTGGTCCAGGGATAATTGATGGCTGTTCCGGGCTGGACAGGGCGCTACCCAGAGGACCTCCATGAGCCTGCTGCCACCGCCTCTCCGTCGCCCCTCCGCGCCGGCCGGGCCTGACCAGCGCTCGGCCGGCGGACCGACGCGACGCCGGGGCCTGCTCCGGTCGGTGTACCTGTACCGGCTGTTCCGGAAGGAGCAGACCGATCCTGAGAGCTTCTACGCCGGCCTGGCCGAGGACACCGTCGCCCAGCTCGAGCACTACTGCGAACTGCCGGGATGCACCGTCGTCGACGTCGGCGGCGGCCCCGGCCACTTCACCGCGGCGCTGCGCGAGCGCGGGGCCCGGTGCTACCTGTTCGAGCCCGACTCGGCCGAGATGCTCAGCCGCGGCACCATCCCGGCCGGCGCGGTGATCGCGGACGGTTACTGGCTGCCGGTGCGCGACGGCGGGGCCGACGTCTGCCTGTCGTCCAACGTGCTCGAGCACGTCCGCGACCCGCTCGGCCTGATCGAGGAGATGGTCAGGGCGACCAGGCCCGGCGGGCTGATCTTCCTGTCGTTCACCAACTGGTACTCCCCGCACGGCGGGCACGAGATGTCGCCCTGGCACTACCTGGGCTGCCGGTTCGCCGAGCGCCGCTACGTCCGCAGGGCCGGCCGCCCGCCCAAGAACCGCTTCGGCGTCACCCTGTTCCCGGTGCACGTGGGGACGGTACTGCGGCTGATGAGATCCCGCGGCGACGTCATCATCGTCGACGCCCTGCCCCGCTACTACCCCCGCTGGTGCAGGCCGATCGTGCGGATCCCCTGGCTGCGCGAGGTCGCCACTTGGAACCTCCTGCTGATCCTGAGGCGCATCGAGTGACCGCCCCGGCCCTGAGCGGCGGCCCGGGCGGCGACCTGATGGGCGCCGAGGAAACGCCGGCGGACACCGGCGCCGAGCGCGGGCCCCGGCCAGGCCGGCCGCACGGCTGGCGGGCGGCCAGCGGCCGCTGGTTCCTCCTGGTCTGGGCGGCGGCCCTGATCGTGCTGCTCGCCAACGACACCGGCCGGATGATCTTCGACACCAAGCTCGGCGTCGACATCAACGCGGCCGGGTTCTTCGCCCGGCTGTGGCCGCTGTGGAATCCGCTGGAGTGGCTCGGGACCCTTCAGGATCAGTACATCGGCTACGCGGTCCCGATGGGCCCGTTCTTCCTGGTCGGCCAGTTCCTGCACCTGCCGGTCTGGATCGTCGAGCGGCTGTGGCTGTCGCTGCTGATCGCGGCCGGATTCTGGGGCGTGACCAAGCTCGCCACCGCGCTGGAGATCGGCTCGGAGGGCTCGCGGCTGCTGGCCGGCGTGGTGTTCGCGCTCTGGCCGACGTTCACCATCGTCATCGGCTCCACGTCGGCGGCGGCGCTGCCCGGGCTGATGGTGCCGTGGGCGGTGCTGCCGCTGGTCGACGGCCTGGCGGGCCGCAGGTCGGCGGTGGCGGCCTGCGCCCGCTCCGGCGTCGCGATCCTGCTGATGGGCGGGGTCAACGCGGTGTCCACGATCAGCGTGCTCGTGCTGCCCGCGCTCTACATCGTGACCCACACCCGCGGGCGGCGGCGCATCGCGGTCGGCGCCTGCTGGGCGACGGCGGTGGTCGCGGCCACCGCCTGGTGGGCGGTCCCGCTGCTGCTGCAGGGCCGCTACTCGTTCAACTTCCTGCCGTACGTCGAGCAGGCGGCCACGACCACCAAGACCATGTCGACCGACGCCTTCCTGCGCGGCGCCGGCAACTGGACGGCGTACTTCGACCTGGGCGCCCCGTGGCTGTCCGCGGGCTGGGCGATGGTGGCCAACCCGGGCGCGATCGCCGCCTCCGCGGTCACGGCGGCCGCCGGGCTGTGCGGCCTGGCCCGGCGGGACATGCCGGAGCGGATGTGGCTGCGGCTGTCG
>JASHUI010000434.1:0-3411 GCA_030040095.1 Streptosporangiaceae bacterium
TTCGGCGGCGGCATCCGCAACCTCGGCACGCTCAACAACGCCTACCCCGGGATCAACGTCTTCGGCAACACACCCGACGACATCGACTAAAGCTCAGAGCCCGCGCCTACCCTGCCGCCGCCGACGACGGCCACCCGCCGGTCCTAGAAGCGGCAGATCCAGCGAGCCTTCCGCCTCCCGACAGCCACCCCGGCGCCATGCCCGACGGCCGCAGCCCCGCCACCCAGGCCACCGGCGCAGGCGACAGCCCCGCAATCTGGCTAGCATCAGCCGGGCTCGCCCGATCCCCGCCCAGGCGGGGCCTACCGCAGACCCACGAACCCAGGACCGCCGGACAGCCAGATCCCCCCGATCCCGGCGAAGCCGTCCAACCACGGGCGGCATCCCCGGGATCCAGCCGCCTCGGCGTCCAAGCCCGACACCGCGTTCTGCGATCGGCCCTGCTCCTGAGCCAACGGGTCGCCTGCGAAGTGACGCGCAGGTCGGCGATAAAGTCCTCGGCCAGACGACACGGCTCGAGCTGCGCGGCGTCACGTCCGCTGAGGACCCAGAAGAAGGCCGGGCCGATGATTCACTTGGCGCGATCGCCAGTTCCTCGGCGGCATCGCCGCGCTGGCTTCGAACAGGGTCTCGGCTTTGACTGGTAGCTCGTGCGCGCGTTTCACTTTTTGGCCGCTTGCATCTCTGCTCGCCAGGCCAGATCTGCGGGGCTCCCTGCGGGCTGGCCTTGACCGGATTCGAGGAGTTCTCGCAGGCTGTTCGCGATGAAGTGGTCCCAGCTGGGCCTGCACATGCCGAAGCAGGGGAGCTCGGGAGTGAGCCCGTGGTGGCGGAAGCCGAGTTCGGACTCGCCGCCGGCCGGCGTGATCGTGAAGGTAGGGCGCGTTCCGACCCAGTCGGGGAGGAAGGGGCAGTCGACGACCGTCCAGTGCACCGATCTGGGCCGCCTCGCCTCGTCGACGCGGATCACGAGTGGCTCTGGGGCGTTCATGTAGAACTTCAGTTCTCCGCCGGTGTCTCCTGATCCGGTGACCCGGTTCCACCAGGCTGCGAGCCCGTCAGTGGTTGTTATCGCGTCGAACAGGGCATCCGGCGTGGCCTTCACTCGGATGGTCTTCTGATAGTCCTGGTGGCCTGCTGTCGCTGGCGCTGCGCCAGATTGTTCAGTGTCCTTCATGAGACGCCCTCCTTACCGCCGCCTGCCTCCAGGGCCGGGGATCCCTAGGCCAGCGCGACGGCTGACTCGATGTCCTCGGCCGTGACGAAGCTGTACCCCCCGAGCCGCGTGCCCTGCCCGCAGTCACCGAGCCCGGCCGACTCGAAGACCGGGTTACCGCGGTCAGAAGGTGCTCGCCGATGCTGTCGAACCAGGCCGCCCAGGAGGCCATGGTCTGCGGTCCCCTGGCACGTAGTCCCTGGGCATCCGGTAGGTGAGAACGAACGTCGGCATCGGTTGGGTCCTCTCGTCGGCGAGATGTCCGGAACGGTGGCCTCGCTTATCCAGACACCGGCCCGGTGGAGAACTGGGCGCCTGAGCGCGAACTTCTCGCCCGCGGCGGTGTCTGTACCCGGCGACCTGGTGATCCTGCTCACGCCGCGTGATCAGCGCTCGCTCTCCGCGAAGCGCACAATCCCGATCTGGGGCAATCCCGGTTGGGTCAGCCAGCTTGGTCGCACTTGCCAGCTGGTCTCACGTTCTCGCGCTGTCGGCTGCATTCAATGAAGGCTCACGGGTGCCTTAGGCAGCCTTCACGATAAGCAGGAAGGCCACCAGGACGAGCCATGCATACGTGACGACCAGAAAGAACCGCTCGCACAAGCCAAAGACGCGACGGAACCGCGGAAGCAGCGTGACAACGACCAGAATCAGGCCCACTAGTGTCGCCCCGGCCAGCCATGTCAGAAGACCTTTGTCGGAGTACCACGGGTGGATCTTCACCAGATCCGGGGTCAGGCCTGATATTGCGGCGTAGGTGAACCCGAACGTCAATATCGCGAAGAGGTAGCGGAGCGCGCCGGTTCGCGTCAGGCGCTGCCCTTCCACGGTCGTGGGGAACAGCGACTCACCTATCCGGCTGACGGCCACCAGGCCCAGAAAGACGAGGTCCCGGCTGATCAGCGGCGGGGAGCCCACTCCCAGCGCCAGGCCAGCCGGAAGAGCCGCCGCGGCTATCGAGCCTGCCCAGAGGCTGACCCGGAACAACGGCGCGTACTGGCCGACACCGTAGTCGCTGACCGCGTTATGGCGAGGATCGTAACCGGCTGGGAGAACGTGCAAGGCAAGGACGACTACGACGTAGATGATGCTTCCCAGCAGGCTTATCAGGGCGAACGGGAGGACGTTGGCTTGCACTGGGTGATCCTTACCCGGTTTTCGTTACCGGAATGTGCCGTGGGCAGTCACTGGTCGGGAATCCAGCTGCCGTGAAAGCCGAGCGGGATCCTGGCGGGGAGGTGGACGCGGGCGACCGGCTGGCCGGTGAAATCTTGTGCGGCGAGGATGACCAGGTCGGCGGAACCACGGTCGGGATTGTGGACGAAGGCCATGACGTAGCCGTCGTCCTCGGCGGCGTCGGTTGCGGCCGGGGCGAAGACGGCCTCGCCGGTGGTGGCATTGCCGCCGAACTGGTCCGCCTGCACGGTTCCGGCGGCCAGGTCGTGCTTGAGCAGGGCGTTGGCGAACGCGTCATCGGCGAAGTCGCCACTGGGTGAGACGGTGGCCTGGCCGACCGCACCGATCACCGCGCTGTAGCCGTAGCGGTGTGGCTGGGAGATGGCGCGGTCATCGACGCGGGGGAATTCCTGGGGGCGGTCATCGAGGCGCCTCTGGGTCACCGTCCCGGCGGCCGGGTCGATGGTCCACCGGTCCCGCGTGAGCGGACCGTGCCCCGCCAGCGCCGAGACATCGTAGGCGCCCTCGTACCGGACCAGGTCGACGACCACGCGGCCCGCGACTTCCCTGCCGACTGGGACATCGATGATCTCCACCAGGATCCGCAGCCAACCTATGGCCTGCCCGGGGCAGTCGACGAGGCAGCCCTCTACATCGCCCAGGCCGACGACGCGCCAGCGGCCCGAGCCGACATAGACCTCGTCCTACGCCGCCTCACCCTGGCACTGACCAGGCCGACATGGTGATGCGTCGATGGACCGCGGGCTGACCGCTATCGTCCTCAGCCTGCCAGCCAACCGGGCGCGGTCACCGGCGGATCACAGTTACCCCAGGCCAACGTGAGGTCCGAGCCGGGGACAGGCTGATCGTCATGCTGGAGCATTGAGGCGGAGCGTCGAACTCGGTTCACCTGCCCCTACGGCCACGGTGAATTGCTGGTTTTCGACGGCGATCGTTCCCTGACCCGGTGCCGCGCCGTAGAAGTTATATTGGCCGCGCGAATTGGTGAATGTGCTCAG
>JASHUI010000435.1:0-9511 GCA_030040095.1 Streptosporangiaceae bacterium
CCGCTGGTCTGGCTGACGCCGTGGATCTCCAGCGGGACCAGGCTGAGGGTCTCGATGCCGCCGATGAAGAAGCAGATGGCGACCGACAGGCCGGTGATGGCCAGGTTGTAGTAGACCTTGCGGACCGGGTTGAAGAATGCCCAGCCGTAGGCGGCGTTCATGAACAGGCCGTCGGAGGTGTCCATCAGGCTCATCCCGGCGGTGAACAGGATCGGCAGCGCGAGGATGGCCTGCCAGGGAATGTGCTCGGAGGCCAGCAGCGCGGTGGTGGTCAGCAGCGCGACCTCGGTGGCGGTGTCGAAGCCCATCCCGAACACGACCCCGACCGGGTACATCTGCCATTCCTTGTCGATCGCGTTCATCCACCGGCCGAAGAACCGGTAGAAGAACCCGCGCTTTTCCAGCTGCTGCTCCAGCTCGGCCTCGTCGTACTCGCCGCGGCGCATGGACCGGAAGACCCGCACGATCCCGGCCAGGATGATGAGGTAGAGCAGGCCGATCAGGAACAGGAACGCCGCGGACACGATCGTGCCGAACGTGCCGCCGAACGATTCCAGCGATGAGTTGGAGTGGATCACCGCGGGCAGGACCGTCTTCTCAGCGATGATGATCCCCACCCCGATCGCGATGACGATCGTGGAGTGGCCGAGGGAGAAGAAGTAGCCGAACGCGAGCGGCCGCGGCTCATCGGTGCCGCGCCGCTGGTTCATCGCCTTGCGGGTGGTGTTGTCGATCGCGGAGATGTGGTCGGCGTCGAAGGCGTGCCGCAGGCCGAGGGTGTAGGCGGTGACGGACAGGCCGATGCCGAACAGCTTGTAATGCGCCGGCAGCACGTAGGCGATGAACACGAAGAACCCCAGCGCGTGCAGCAGCAGGATCGACCCGTACATGCCGATCACGCGGCGCCGCTCGGCCGGGGTCATCGCCTTGAACGACTCGCGGACCATCGTGGCCACGCTGGGCTTGCGGGTATCGGTAACACCGGACATCGGCACGTCCTCCGGTCGGCACGTCAGGAATGCTGCCTGTGCGCACGGTAACTCAGCTGCAAATGAGTTGCAAGTACTTATTTTATGCAACTAGATGCCGAGGTGATGCGCGTGCCGGTTGCGTGACTGTCAGGCTGGTGCTGCGCGCGTTGCCCAGGTGAAGCTGTCGACGTCGGGGATCTGATCCCTGATGGCGGCCGCGGCGGCGCGGCCGAGCGTGTCGGACTCTTGGACGGTCAGGCCGGGGTCGACCCACGCCTCGATCTCGACGCGCAGCCGGCGCCCGGTCCAGCGGGCCCGTGCGTGGGCATGCACGACGCCGGGCAGGTCCCCGGCCGCCTGCTCGGCCGCGGCGATGACCCGCGGGTCGACGCCGTCGGCCAGCCGGCGTATCACGTCGGTGGTGACGTCGTAGCCAACGTGGCAGATGAACGCGGTCACCGCGATGCCTGCGACCGGGTCGCCCCACCGCTGGCCGAGGGCGACGGCGACCAGCCCGGCGAGGGCCCCGGCGGAGGACAGGGCGTCCAGCCAGGAGTGCCGGGCGTCCGCGACCAGGGTCGCCGACCGGATCCGCTTGCCGGTGGCCAGCTTGTAGCGGGCCACGGCCAGGTTGCCGGCGATGCCGAGCACGGCGCCGGCGATGCCGATCCCGACGTGCCCGGTGGTGCCGTGGTCGAGGAGCTTACGGACGCTCTCATACCCGGCGAACCCCGCGCTGGCCCAGATGACCACCGCGATACCGATCCCGGCGAGGTCCTCGGCCCGGTCCAGCCCGTAGGGGTAGCGTTCGGTCGGCCCGCGGCGCGAGAGCCGGAAGCCGAGGAAGACCACCGCGCTGGTCGACACGTCCGACAGGTTGTGAATGGCGTCGCCGAGCAGGCCCACCGATCCGGTCAGCACCGCGATCAGCAGCTCCGTGACGCCGGTGACGGCAAGCCCGGCGGCGCTGACCGCGACCGCGCGATCAGCCTGCCGCCGTTCGCTGGCGTCGTCACGGCTGGCCGGGAGCGGGAACGCCGCGGCCGGGTCGCGCTGTCCCGAGATCTTGTGCATCCTGCCAGGATGACGGACGCCGGTTGAGCCTGGAACCCCAGCGCCGGCCGTCGCTCCCTCCGGAGCGAGGGTTGATCTGCTGAGGGCGGCTCAGCTTCCCGCTACAACGGCCCACCGGGCATGGGTGCCGAGCAGTTCGTCCACCAGCCCGCGCCCGTCGATGATCGCCCATTCGACGTCCCGCAGCCGCTCCAGGCGAGCCTGGCCCCACGGACTTGCCTGCACCAGGGCGACAGCGTCGGCGGTGCTCAGGCCGTGGCCGTGCGGCAGTGCTCGCTGCACCCGGTCGCTGTAATGGCCGTGATGGTCAGGCTTTGCGCGCCGGACACGGTCGGCCAGCCGGCGTGCCCGCGCCCGCCACTGCTGCGTGCCCACCGCGTCCGCAGTGCCCCAGGTGCCCTCGATCAGCACCAGGCGGGCCCGGGGCGCCGCCTTGTGCCACGCGGCCAGCGCCGCGCCCGGGTCAGGCAGGGTCCACAGCAGGTGGCGTTCCACGACGGCGTCAAAGTCACCGGCCGGGGGGTCGAGCGCATCTGCCTCCACGGCCCGGATGCTCAGGCCGCGCTCGGCAGCTTTGGTTCGCAGCCGGCCGAGCATCCCCGGGGACAGGTCCGCGGCGGTGACGTCGTAGCCCTGGCCGGCCAGCAGCAGCGACAAGAACCCGGTGCCGGCTCCGATGTCCAGCACCGCCGCCGGAGGCTCCGGCAGCAGCCGCCGCAGCGCCGCGGCCCACGCCGCCTGCTCCTGCGGCCGCTGCGGGTAGTGCGACGGCGAGGCGTCATAGCCGGCCGCGTCCTCGTCCCAGAAGGCGCGGATCTCGCCCGAGACACCCCCGGCGTCGTCTGTTGCTGCCCCGTCCTGATGAGCCGGCGGCCGTTCCGCGTGCGTCGTCATGCGCTCAAAATAACGCGCGGGCCGCACTTATTGCAAACAAGTTGCAGTAAGTATGACTCGTCGTCCTTCGCGCGCGGGCCCGCGTCCGCGTGGCGGGCCGACTGTATAGTTGCGAATATCTTGCAGCTAAAAGTTGCAAGCAGCTAGCAGTAACTCGCGATCAGGACGGCGGCGCAGCGACCGAGACGGCAGATAAGGCAGATAAGGAGCAGCGGATGGCCGCTTACACCCTCCCCGATCTTCCCTATGACTACAGCGCGCTGGAGCCGGCGCTGACCGGCCAGATCATGGAACTGCACCATGACAAGCACCACGCCGCCTACGTCAAGGGCGCCAACGACACCCTGGAGCAGTTGGCCGAGGCCGGGGAGTCGGCCAGCCCGGTGACCACGGTGGGCCTGGAGAAGGCGCTGGCGTTCAACCTGTCCGGGCACGTACTGCACTCGATCTTCTGGCGGAACCTTTCACCCGACGGCGGCGACCGGCCCGACGGAGAGCTGGCCGAAGCGATCAACGAGCACTTCGGCTCGTTCGAGGCGTTCAGCAAGCGGCTGTCAACGGCAACGACCGGAGTGCAGGGCTCGGGCTGGGGAGTGCTCGGCTACGAGCCGGTGTCGGGCAAGCTGATCATCGAGCAGATCTATGATCACCACGGCAACGTCGGCGTGGGCTCGACGCCGCTGCTGGTGTTCGACGCCTGGGAGCACGCCTACTACCTGCAGTACTACAACGTCCGCCCGGACTACGTCGGCCGGCTGTGGAGCGTGGTCAACTGGCCCGACGTCGCGCGCCGGTTCCAGGCCGCGAAAGCCGCCCGTTCCCAGGCCCTGCCCGCAGGCTGATGAGCGACGCCGCGGCGGCGTTCTTGGCCACGGCCGAGGCGGCGCAGGCCGGGGCCGGGATCATCGCTGCCCGGCATCGCGGGGACCTCGCCAGCGCGGACGCCCTGCTCGCCGGCCTCGACGACAGGACGAAGGCCGCGGGGTTCTTGTTCCTCGCCGACCTTGCGGTCGCGCTGCTGGCTCACTGCGAAGACCGGTCCGTGGATGAGGTGGCTGCCGACCTCAGCCTGCAGATCGCAGCCCAGGTGCTGAACCTGTAGGCATTGCCGTGCTGCCAGCAGGGAACCGGCATCCGCGATCCGGTCGCAGCAGCGCGTGCGGCGTTCTCGCACCTGGCCGGCCGCCTATTCTTGGTTCATGAAGCAGCCCCGGGCTGGCGGCCAGTCGGCCGCGATCGCCGAGCGCGATGGCGTCGAGGAGGTTCTGGCCCGCATGCGCGAGGCAGGCGGGCGAGCCACCCCGGCGCGCCGGCTCCTGCTGCGAGTGCTGTTCAGCGAGGGCACGCACCGCAGCGCTGAGGAACTGGCCGCCGCGGTGCAGGCCCAGGCGCCGGATGTCAACATCAGCACGATCTACCGCAACCTCGATGAACTCGTCCGGCTCGGTGTGGTTGACCGCACCTACCTGGGCGGGGGCCCCGCCGCGTACCACCTCGCCTCCGCCGCTCACGGCCACATCGTGTGCGAGCAGTGCGGTGCGATGACCGAAGTGCCCGATGAGCTGTTCGACGACCTCGCTCAGGTCGTGGCGGCACGCTACGGGTTCGCCATAGCCCCTCACCGGTTCGCGGTGACCGGCCTGTGCGCCAACTGCCAGTAGCCGCGGTTGCCCCGTAGGCGCGGGCGATTCGGCGCTCTGTTGCGTGTGAGGATGGGCACATGGAAGCGGTGAATCTGGATGCGATGCTGGCCCGTTTCACTGAGCACTGGTCGCCAAAGAAGATTGCTCAGGTCAACGACTACGACGTGAGGATCGTCAAGGTGCAGGGTGAGTTCACCTGGCACCGCCACCCCGACACCGACGAGTTCTTCCTGGTCCTCGATGGACGGCTGACCATCCAGATGCGTGACCGCGCGGTGGTGCTCGGGCCGCGGGAGCTGTTCGTCGTCCCCCGCGGCGTCGAGCACTGCCCGCGCGCCGACACCGAAACCACCGCGCTGTTGTTCGAGCCCAGCACGGTGATCAACACCGGCGATGCGGGCGGGGACCTGACGGCCGAGGTCGAGAACCTCATCTGACCGCACGCATGCGGGCCGGTGATCCGGTGCCGATCCCCAGCCCGGACGATCACGCCTCGGGTGTCCTGCCGCGCGTACGTCGGCTCCGCCTCGCCCCAGGCCGCGTTGATCGGCTGCCGCCGGCGCTGTAGCGGCCGGTGTAGCGGCTGGTGTAGCGACCACTGCAGTCCTGGCCGCCATGATGGGCGCTGTCCTCGACGGGCAGCCGGCCTGCACCGGCCGGATCTGCCCTCGAGAGCGCGGACGGGGAACGGGGAACGGGGAACAGCTCACCATGTCCAGGAACATCGATCTGCTGACCGCGCGCGCCGCGCGCGGACCGCACGATTCGCAGGCAGACCGGAAGGCCGGCGGCACGCCCGCCGGGTCCACGCTGCCGGCCGGGTTCGAGGACGTCGCCGCCAGGTTCCCGGCCTCGCCGGCCGTCGAGTTCGGCGCCGAGCGGCTGACCTATGCCGAGCTCGCCGCTGCCGCCCGCCGGGTCGCGGCCCACCTGCACCTCACCTGGGGGATCGGGCCGGGCGACCGGGTCGCGCTGTGCGTCGAGCCGTCGATCGACACCGTGGTCTGCATCCTCGCCATCGTGAGCTGCGGGGCGGCCTACGTGCCGCTCGACGTGGCCGGCCCGGCGCGCCGCAATCGGCTGATCATCGAGGACTGCGCGCCGAACCTGCTGATCGGCGGCATCGGCGGCACGGACGGTGCGGACGCCGGCGACACCGCCAGGCCGGTTCCCGTGCTGTCGGCCGGCGTGATCCGCGATATCCGGGGCCAGCGCACCGAGCCGCCCCCGCTGGAGGCCGGGGCCGGGCCGGACGACATCTGCTACATCATCTACACCTCGGGAACGACCGGCTCGCCCAAGGGGGTCCCGGTCTCGCATCGCAACGTCGGCGCGCTGATCGCCGCGACCGCCGGCCTGTTCGAATTCCGCGACGACGACGTGTGGATGCTGTACCACTCCGTCGCGTTCGACTTCTCGGTCTGGGAGCTCTGGGGTGCCCTGCTCACCGGGGCCTGCCTGGTCGTCGTCGACCGGTGGGCGAAGCTCTCGCCCGCGCTCTGCGCCGACATCGTGGTCAGCCGCGGGGTCACCGTCCTCAACCAGACCCCGACGGCATTCGCCGTGCTGGCTGGCGCGATCCTGAACCGCTGCGCCGAGTCAGGCCGGCTCGCCCTGCGCTACGTGGTTTTCGGCGGCGAGCGCCTGGCCGTGGCCGCGCTGCGCCCGTGGGCCGACCGCTTCGGTCTCGACGCTCCCGAGCTGATCAACATGTACGGGCTCACCGAGGCCACCGTCCACGCCACCTTCCACCGCGTGACGCCCGCCGACCTGACCGGCGCCGGTTCTCCGATCGGGCGGCCGCTCCCCGGGTTCGTGGCCAGGGTCATCGACGAGCGCGGCCAGCCCGCCGGCCGCGGGGAGCTGATGGTCGCGGGCCCGCAGGTCGCGGCGGGTTACCTGAACCGTCCCGAGCTGACCGCGCGGCGATTCGGCCCCGATCCGCTCGGGCTGCTCGCGGCGACGTTCTACCGGACCGGCGACCTGGTGGACGTGCGCGGCGGAGAGCTGACCTACGCGGGCCGGTCGGACCAGCAGGTGAAGATCCGCGGCCATCGCGTCGAGCTGGGAGAGGTCGCGGCGGCGGTGCTCGCGGTGCCCGGGGTCAGCGAAGCCTGCGTCGTCCTGCTGGACGCGGACGAGCCGTTGCTTGGCTGCGGCTACACCACCCGCGACGGAAGCGCGCTGACGCTCCGGGAGCTGCGGGGCGAGCTGCGCACGCGCATTCCCCAGTACATGCTGCCCAGCCGGTTCCGGCTCTTCGACCGACTGCCGCTGACCGTCAACGGCAAGGTCGACACCGCTGCGGTTCGTTCAGAAATGGAGGCGAGAAGGTGACGCTCAGTACCACGGGCAAGATCGCGCCCACCACCGATCGGCCCCTCACCGATCGGCAGACCGTCACGAACGACATGGTGACGTGGCTGCGCAACGTGATTGAGGACGACGACATCACCGGGGCGGACAGGTTCCTGGAGGCGGGCGGCCACTCGATGATGGCCGTCCAGCTCAGCAGCTGGCTCGCCGACAAGCACGGAGTCGAGATCGATATAGCCGTGCTGTTCGAGTCGACCATCGAGCAGACCGCCGAGGTGGCGCTGGCGAAAGGAATCCTGTCATGAGCGAGGCCGTGCGGACCGATTACCGCCTGTCCGACGAAGAACTCGAGCAGTTCAAGGCCCTGGGATACGCGGGGCCGTTCACGATCTACGCCCCGGAGGAGATGGACGAGCTCTGGCGACGGGCGAGGGTCGAGGTGCTGGACCGCGGCCACGCGGCGTATCCGCTGGACGAGCTGGCCGGAGCGACGAACATCGCGAACTACGACCGGCATCTGGACATCGACTTCCTCAGCGATCACGTCTGCAACCAGAAGATCGTCGATCCGGTCGCGTCCGTTCTCGGCGAGGACGTGCTCTGCTGGCGCACCGAGTTCTTCCCGAAGTACCCCGGCGACGAGGGCACCGACTGGCATCAGGCGGACACGTTCGCCAACGCCAGCGGCCGCCCGCAGATCGTGTGGCCCGCCGGCGACCCGAGCTTCGTGCGCGGTGGCACGGTCACGGTCTGGACGGCCTTCACCGACGCGACCATGCAGACGGGCTGCCTGCAGTTCATACCCGGAACGCACCGGCACATGAACTATGACGAGACCAAGCGCATGAGCTGGGATCCGAACAAGATCAACACGGTGCAGAAGGGCGGGGTCACCCGCGGGTTCTTCGGCTATGACTACCGGGAGCTTCAGGTCGACCCCGACTTCGTCCCGGACGAAGCCAAGGCCGTTCCCATGGTCATGCAGCGCGGTCAGTGCATCATCTTCCTCTCCACGCTCATGCACGCCTCGCTGCCGCATACGGGCTCGCGGAAGGAGATGCGGCTCGGCTTCGCGTCCCGCTACGTCCCGACCCGCGTCCGGGTGTACCCCGGCACCGACGTCATCGAGGAATACGGCGGCCGCATCCCGCTCGACAGGTTCGGCTCCGTCCTGGTGTCGGGCCGCAACGACTACGACTTCAACGCGATCGCGCGGTGCAACCTCAAGGGCCGCCCGTTCCCGACACGCACCTGGTGAGCCAGCGGCACGGTGCGCGGCCGTTCCACGATGAGAGGCAGATTCCATGAGCCAGTACTGGGCCCTGCTGCGGATTCCCGACTTCCGTAAGCTCTGGACCGGAGCCGTGGTGAGCCTGCTCGGCGACGGTGCGAGCTGGATCGCGCTGTCATGGCTCGCCGTGACGCGCGGCGGAGCGGCCGCGCTGGCGATCCTCGGGGTGTGCTACTTCGCGCCGATCATCGTCGGCGGCGCGCTGGCCGGGAAGGTCGTTGACCAGTTCTCCCGGCGCTGGCTGCTGGTGGCAGACAGCCTCGTGCGCGCCGCGGCGATGGCGTCGGTCCCGGCGGTCGCCTGGTGGCACTCCGTCCCCATCGGGCAGCTCTACGCCGTGGCCGCCGTGTACGGCGTATTCAAGATCCTGCCCATCGGCATCGTGCCTGCCGTGCTGCCGGATCTCGTACCCGAGCGGCGGCTGAGCGCGGCCATCGCGATGGAGGCGGTGGCCACGGGCGCCGCGGCCCTGGTCGGGCCCGTGCTCGGCGGCGCGCTCATCCCGTTCATCGGCGCGCCCCGGGTGCTGGCCGTCGATGCCGCCAGCTACCTGGTCTTCGCGGCGGCGGTGCTGGCGATGAAGAACCGGCTCGCTCGTCCTGCGGCGGCGCCGCCGGGCGAGTCCTCCGCGCGACAGGCGCGGTCCTGGCGGCCGGTGGTGTCCTTCGTCCGCGGGGACCCGGTCATGCTGATCATCACGATAGCGTTCACGTCGTTCAACATCGGCATGGGCATGCTGATCGTCGCTCAGCCCTGGCTGGCCCACAACCGGCTGGCGGGCGGAGCCTCGATCCTCGGCATCCTGGTGGCCACGCTGGGGGCGGCGGAGCTGGCCGGCTCGATCATCGGGGGCGCGATCAGGCCGGCCGCGCGTCCCATGCTGCGCATCGGGCTGCTGCAGATCCTGGCCGGCAGCGGACTGCTGCTCCTGCTCGGGGCGGACCCGTTCCTCGTGGTCGCCGGGCAGATCGTGTGCGGCGTGCCGGCCGCGCTGCTCACCGTCTCCTCGCAGAGCGTGCGCTATCAGCGAACCCCGGAACGGCTGCGCGGCCGGACCATGACCCTGATGCGGACCCTGATGCTCGGCGCGGTGCCGGTGGGATCGGTGATCGCCGGGCCGCTGCTGGCCGGCGGCCACTACGCCGCGATGGTCGTGCTGGCGGCCGTGCTGGCCGGCGCACCCGGCGTGCTCAGCGTGGTGTTCATCCGCAACGCCGTGGTGAACACGCCCGATTCCGCGGCCAGGCAGGCCGCGCGGAACATCATCCCCGCGGAGGTGACCCATGGCTGAGCCCTGGCCGTTCCGGCTTCACTCACGGCAC
>JASHUI010000436.1:0-2682 GCA_030040095.1 Streptosporangiaceae bacterium
CTCGGCCGGGACGCCGAGCCGGTTCAGCTGCGCCGCGATCGCCGACGGCGTGCGGGACGCGTTGTTGGTCACGAACGCGAGCCGCATCCCCGACCGCCTGGCCTCGGCCAGGGCTTCGATCGCGCCGCCGACCGCCGCTCCGCCCACGTACACCACCCCGTCCAGGTCGAGCAGCGCGACGTCGTAGCTCTCGCTCAGCGGACGTTCATTGTGTCGCGGCAGTTCCAGCCCGCTGGACGGGCGGCCCGCGGCTGGGTCAGGCATCCGAGTCGGGGCGTTCAGAATCTTCGGGGTCTTCGTTTCGCGCACGGCTTCTGGCTCGCAGCGTGGCGCGGACGCTGCGCAAGGCGTCAGCGTAGTGCCTGCGGTCCGGCGCCATCGCCGTCGCCAGCGCGAGGTGCTCGGCCGCCGCGCCCGGGTCGCCGGTCCTGGCCAGGGCCAGGCCCAGGCCGAACTGCGCGTAGTCGTCGCTGGGGCTCGCTTCCACGATCCGGCGGAAGTTTCCGGCGGCGGCGGCGTACCGGCCGGTGTCGAATTGGGCCCGGGCCAGCCCTTCGAGCACGCTGCGGGACTGCGGCTCCGCCGCGGCGGCCCGTTCGAGCAACTGCGCGGCGGCCGCCGCGCTGCCCCGGCGCAGCAGTTCCATGCCGCGCCGGTAAAGGTCATAGGCGTCCTGGCCCGGCCCCGCGTCCGTGCCGTCCGTGCCGTGCGTACCGTCCGTTCGGTCGGTGCCGCCGCGATCGTCCGCGCTCCGGCCAGGGCCGGTGACCGGCTCTTCCTCCGGGCGGGAATCCTGGCCGCCGGCTGGCGCTTCTGACATGTGTGCAGATCCTTTCCTCCGGCCGCGAACCAGCGTCCGGGCCTGTCGGGCTCGCGCTGGCGCCTTTCCGGGGAGTCCGTTATGCCCGGGACCGGGTCAGCGGACTCGCCGAGGTCACCTCTCCACCGTACGACGTCATCGCGCACGACAAAGAGAACCAGCTGATCAAGGCCGATCCGCACAACGTCGTCCGGCTGATCCTGCCACGTCACGTTCCCGGCCACCTGGGCAGCGTCTACGACGACGCCGGGCGGACCCTGCGCGCCTGGCAGGACGAGCACATCCTGCTGGCGGACCCGCAGCCCTCGCTGTACGTCTACGAGCAGGCCGCGGTGCACCGGCCGAAGACCGCCGGACGCCTGGACCCGGAGGTGTTCCAGCGCGGCCTGATCGGGGCGCTGCGCCTCAGCCCGCCAGACGCCGGCGTCGTCCGGCCGCACGAGGATGTGGCCCCGGGCCCGGTGGCCGGACGCCTGCAGCTCATGGAGGCGACCCAGGCCAACCTGGAGCCGATCTTCCTGCTGCACGACGGGAGCGCGCCCGGCGCGTCGTCCCGGCTCGTCGACGAGGCCGCCGACGGCCGCCCGCCGCTGGTCGACGCGGTCACCGCCGACGGGATCCGGCACCGGCTGTGGGCGCTCACCGATCCCGCCGAGCTCGCGGCGATAGCGGCCGACCTGGCCCCGCGGACCGCCCTGATCGCCGACGGGCACCACAGGTACGCCGCCTACCTGAAGCTGCAGGGCCACCGCCGTGCCGCGGGCGGCGGGGCCGGCCCGTGGGACTACGGCATGGCCCTGCTGGTGGACGCGGCGGCGTATCCGCCGGACATCGGCGCGATCCACCGGGTCCTGCCGCGGCTGTCCCCGGAGGTCGCCACGGACCTGGCCCGGACCGCCTTCACCGTGCGCGGCCTGCCCGGCGGCACGGCCGCGCTGCCGGGCGCGCTGGGCGAACTCGCGGACGCGAGCTCGAAGGGACCGGCGTTTCTGCTGGCCGGGGCCGGGGAGATCAGCCTGCTCACCGACCCGGATCCGGCGCAGGTGGACGCCGCCATG
Organism: Streptosporangiaceae bacterium; assembly: GCA_030040095.1. Lineage (GTDB taxonomy): Bacteria > Actinomycetota > Actinomycetes > Streptosporangiales > Streptosporangiaceae > JASHPR01. The sequence continues at coordinate 1,879 of JASHUI010000436.1, forward strand.
CCGCCAGGGAGTTCCACGAGGTGGCGTGCCCTGGCCGCTTCTGTCCTGCAGGAACTGCTGATCGCCCGGGTCTGGGGCCTTCGCGGCACCGGCCGGGACGTCCGGATGGTGCACAACGACCCCGCCGAGGCGGTCCTGCAGGCGGACGAGGCCGGCGGCACCGCGGTCATCTGCCCCTCGATGTCGACCCGGGAGGTGTACGAGATCGCGGCGTGCGGCGAGCGGGTGCCGCGCAAGTCGACCTCGTTCGGCCCGAAGCCGCGGACCGGCCTGGTGATCCGGACGTTCGCCCAGGGCTGAAACCAGGGCCGCCGCCCGGCTCAGCCCTTCCTGACGTAGAGCGTCAGCGGCGCCCAGTTCCCGCTGACGCGGGTGAAGTTGGCCTGGAAATAGGCTCGCAACTGCGGCGTCCAGGCGATGCGGTACTGGTTGTAGGAGGTCAGCAGCACATAGCGGGCCGCGCCGAACGCCTGCCGCCACACCGCCGCGACGGCTGCCACCCGGCCCGCCGTGAGCGCGCTCTGGCCGTGGCCGAGCGCGTAGCTGGTGCCGGTCCCGTCGACCAGGTCCGGGCAGCCCGGCGCGGACGAGTAGAACCGGTTGGCCGAGATGAGCAGCGACACCTGGTCGGACAGCACGCAGGCCCCGGACGGGATGACCCGCTCCAGGGCGGGCAGGGCGCTGGCGTAGGTCGGCGTCGGGCTGCTCTCGGCCCCCCCGGCGGCGAACGGGAGCACAAGAACGGCCAGCGCCGCCAGCCCGGCCGCGGCGCGCGGCAGCCAGGACCGCCGCGCGTCCCCTTCC
>JASHUI010000437.1:0-4833 GCA_030040095.1 Streptosporangiaceae bacterium
CGGCCAGGGCGCGGCGGCCCGGCTGGCGGCCTGGCTGGTGCCCGCCGGGGAGTCGGGGCTGCCGCAGGCGGGCCGGTTGCGGGCGTTCGTGCGGGAGCGGCTGCCGGAGTACATGGTGCCGTCGGTGTTCACCGAGCTGGCGTCGTTGCCGCTGACGGCGAACGGGAAGGTGGACCGGGCCGCGCTGCCCGCGCCGGACGGGGCCCGCCCGGACCAGGCCGGCGAGTACCTCGCGCCGTCCGGCGTGACGCAGGAGGTGCTGGCCGGGATCTGGGCCCAGGTGCTGGGCATCGGGCGGATCGGCGCGGGCGACGGCTTCTTCGAGCTCGGCGGCCATTCGCTGCTGGCCACGCAGGTGATCTCCCGGGTCCGCGAGGCATTCGGCGTCGAGGTCCCGCTCTCCGCGGTGTTCGACCGGCCCACCGTGGCCGGGCTCGCCGCCGTGATCGAGGACGCGTCGCGCGGTCCGGCGCTGGCGCCGATCGCGGCGGTGGCGCGCGACGGCCGGCTGCCTCTCTCGTTCGCGCAGCAGCGCCTGTGGTTCCTCGACCAGCTTGACCCTGGGTCGGTGGAGTACAACCTGCCGATGCCCGAGCGGCTGGCCGGAGCGCTGGACGCCGGGGCGCTGGACGCGGCGCTGGGCGCGATCGTGACCCGGCACGAGGTGCTGCGCACCCGGCTGCTGGCCGGACCGGACGGGGTCGCCTATCAGGCCGTCGACGCGGCCCGGCCGTTCCCGCTGCCGGTGGCCGATGTCAGCGGCGCGACGGATCCCGTCGCCGCGGCAGACCGGCTCGTGGCAGCCGACGCGGTCGCTCCGTTCGACCTCGGCGCAGGGCCGCTGATCCGGGCCTGCCTGGTTCGGCTGGCCGCCGACGACCACGTCCTGGTCTTGTCCGCCCATCACGCGGTCTTCGACGGCCTGTCGGCCGCGATCTTCCGCCGCGAGCTGTCGATCCTCTACGACGCGTTCCTCGGCGGCGAGCCCGATCCGCTGCCGGCGCTTCCGGTGCAGTACGGCGACTTCGCGGTGTGGCAGCGGCAGTGGCTGACCGGCGAGGTCCTCGGCGAGCAGCTCGCGTACTGGCGGCAGCAGCTCTCCGGCCTGCCCGTGGTACAGCTGCCCGCCGACCGGCCGCGCCCGCCGGTGCGCTCCACCGCCGGTGCGGTGACCAGGTTCACGATCTCGCCGGAGGTGACCGGCCGGATCCGGTCCGTGGCCCAGGGCGGCGGCGCGACCATGTTCATGACGCTGCTGGCCGCCTTCAGCGTGCTGCTCGGCCGGTACGGCGGCCTGGACGACGTCGTGGTCGGCACCACGGTCGCCAACCGGAACCGGGTCGAGATCGAGGGCCTGATCGGGTTCTTCATCAACGCCCTCGTGATGCGGGCCGACCTGTCCGGCGACCCGACGTTCACCGGGCTGCTGGCCCGGGTGCGGGGGATGGCGCTGGCCGCCTACGCCCACCAGGACCTGCCGTTCGAGCAGCTGGTGGACGAGCTGGTCACCGAGCGGGACCGGTCCCGCACCCCGCTCTTCCAGGTGCTGTTCGACCACGTTCCGGCCGGCCGGGATCCCGGGCACCGGGCCGACGATCACGACGGCCAGGCCGGGCCGGTCGCGCACGCGGATGCGGGCGGCGACGGGAACGGCGGCACCACGCTGCGGGACATGCGGGCCGGGGTCAAGTCCGACCTGCGACTGGTCTTCGGCGAGGACCGCGCCGGCCTGGTGGGGGTGCTCGAGTACAGCATCGCGCTGTTCGACGCCGAGACGATCGGCCGGATGGCCGGGCACCTCGCCGCGTTGCTCGCGGCGGTGTCGAACGATCCTGAGCTGACGGTGGCGCGGGTGCCGGTGCTGACGGACGGGGAGCGGGACCTGCTCCTGCGGCGGTGGAACGACACGGCGCTGCCCGGCGAACGCGCGCACCAGGCCGGGCTCCCCCGGCTGGTCGCCGCCCACGTCGCGACCAGCCCGGATGCGGTGGCCGTCGGCAGCGGCGGCCGGTGGCTGAGCTACGCCGGGCTGGACGCCAGGGCCGGCCGGCTGGCTCAGTACCTGAACGGGGCCGGAGTGGGCGCCGAGACCGTGGTGGCACTGTGCCTGCGACGCGGCCTGGACATGGTGGCCGCGATCCTGGCGGTCTGGCGGGCCGGAGGTGCCTACCTGCCGCTGGACCCGGCCTACCCGCCCGACCGCAGCGCGTTCATGCTCGCCGACAGCCGGGCCACCGTGCTGGTTGGCACCGCGGACATGATCGAGTCCCTGCCGGCGGGCCGCATCCGGACCGTGATCCTGGATGAGCCGGACGTCGCGGCGGCGGTGTCCGGGCTGGCGCCGGCGGAGCAAATCCCGGTGCACCCGGGCCAGCTCGCCTACCTGATCTATACCTCTGGCTCGACCGGAGCGCCCAAGGGAGTCCAGGTCACGCACGGCGGCGCGGGCAACCTGGCCGCGGCGCAGCACGCGCTCTTCGGGGTCGGCCCGGGCGATATGGTCCTGCAATTCGCGCCCTTCGGGTTCGACGCCTCGGTATGGGAACTCGTCATGGCGCTGGCGTCAGGGGCCACGCTCGTGGTCGCCACGGCGCGGGAGCGGACGGAGGCCCGACGGCTGGCCGGCCTGATCGCGGAGACCGGCGTGGGCACCGCGACGGTGCCGCCCGCACTGCTCGACGCCCTGCAGCCCGGCGACCTGGCCGGGGTGGCCACGCTGATCACGGCCGGAGAGCGGCTCAGCCCGCCGCTGGCCCGGGCCTGGGGTCCTGGCCGGCGGCTGTACAACGCCTACGGGCCCACCGAGACGACCGTCTGCGCGTCGGTGGCCGCGTGCGGTCCTGACACCTGGGACGCGCCGGAGATCGGATCGCCGCTCGCGAACACCCGTGTGTACGTGCTCGACCGGTGCCTCGGGCTCGTCCCGGCCGGCGTGGCCGGCGAGCTGTTCGTGGGCGGGGCGCAGGTGGCCCGCGGGTACGCGGCCCGGCCCGGCCTGACCGCGGAGCGGTTCGTGGCCGACCCGTTCGCCGGTGACGGGTCGCGGCTGTACCGGACCGGGGACCGGGTCCGGTGGCGGGCCCACGGCCAGCTCGAGTTCGTCGGCCGGGCCGACGAGCAGCTGAAGGTGCGCGGCTACCGGGTCGAGCCCGGCGAGGTCGAGGCCGTCCTGGCCGGCCACCCGGGCGTGGCGGCCGCCGTGGTGACCGCCGACGGCGCGGGGGCGGAGCGTCGGCTGGCGGCCTACCTGGTGCCGTCCGATCCGGCCGACGGCCCGCCGTCGGCCGATGAGCTTCACGGCTACCTGAGCCGCCGGCTGCCGGAGTTCATGATTCCGCAGGTGTTCACCGAGCTGGCCTCGCTGCCGCTGACCCCGAGCGGGAAGGTCGACCGGGCGGCGCTGCCCGCGCCGGACGCGGCGCGGTCCGGGTCGGCCGCGGGATACCTGGCGCCGTCGACGCCGACCGAGGAACTGCTGGCCGGCGTGTGGGCCCAGGTGCTGGGCGCCGAACGGGTCGGCGTCGGCGACAGCTTCTTCGACATGGGCGGCAACTCGCTGGTGGCCACCCAGCTGATCTCGCGGATCCGCGTCGTGTTCGATGTCGAGGTGGCCCTGGAGGAGTTGCTCGACCGGCCGACGCTGGGGGGCCTGGCGGCGGTGATCGACGGGCTCACGCCGGGAGCGGCGGCGCCGCCGGTGGTCCCCGTGACCCGGTCGCAGCGGCTTCCGCTGTCGTTCGCGCAGCAGCGGCTGTGGTTCCTGCACCAGCTCGAATCGCGTTCGGTGGAATACAACGCCCCGATGCCGCAGCGGCTGCATGGCGACCTGGACGTCGCCGCGCTCGGCGCGGCGCTGTCGGCGGTGGTGGCGCGGCATGAGGTGCTGCGCACCCGGCTGGTGGCCGGGCCCGACGGGACGCCGGACCAGCTGATCGACCCGCCGGCCGCCTTCGCGATGGCGGTGGCCGACGTGTCGGGCTCGCCGGACCCGCTCGCCGCGGCGCAGGGCCTGGTGATCGCGGACGCCGCCGACCCGTTCGACCTGGCCGCCGGGCCGCTGATCCGGGCCTGCCTGATCCGGGTCGGCCCGGCCGACCATGTGCTGGCCCTGTCCGCGCACCACGTGGTCTGCGATGAGTGGTCGGCAGGGATCTTCAAGCGGGAGCTTTCGGTTCTGTACGACGCGTCCCTGGCCGGCGACCCCGAGCCGCTCCGGCTGCTGCCTGCGCTGCCGGTGCAGTACGCCGACTACGCGGTCTGGCAGCGGGAGTGGCTGGCCGGTGAGGTGCTGGACGGCCAGCTGGCGTACTGGCGGGAGCAGCTGGCCGGGCTGCCGGTCCTCGATCTGCCCGCCGACCGGCCCCGGCCGCCGCTGCGGTCGACGGCCGGGGCGATGCTCGAGTTCCGCGTTCCCGCGGAACTGGCGACCAGCCTGCGCGGGGTGGCCAGGGAGGCCGGGGCGACGATGTTCATGACGCTGCTGGCCGCCTTCTGCCTGCTGCTGGGCCGCTACTGCGGCGCGGACGACGTGGTGGTCGGCACGCCGGTGGCGGGCCGGGGCCGGGCCGAGATCGAGGGCCTGATCGGGTTCTTCGTGAACACCCTGGTGCTACGGGCCGACCTGTCCGGAGATCCGACGTTCGCCGGCCTGCTGGGCCGGGTGCGGGCGATGGCGCTGGCCGCGTACGCGCATCAGGACCTGCCGTTCGAGCAGCTGGTCGACGAGCTGGTCACCGAGCGGGACCTGTCGTTGACCCCGCTGTTCCAGGTGTTCTTCAGCTATGCCGCGCCCGAGCCCGGCGACGTCCCGGGGCGGGACGAGGCCCCGGCCGG
>JASHUI010000438.1:0-5372 GCA_030040095.1 Streptosporangiaceae bacterium
ACCCGCTCCGCTCGGCCCCGAGGCCCGCCGCCGTCGGCTGAGCGGGTATCCGGCCTGCATGCGGCGGCCGCGCTAGCGGGCGGCTAGCGTCTGGCGCGTGCCGGCTTGACGGCGCCATGCGGCCGGTACTTCACTGTCGCGCATGGCCCGCTGCCGGCCAGGCCCCGCTTCTCCCCCGTGGTCTCCTGGCGGCGGGCACTCCCAGGTCAGGGGGATGCCATTGGCCGTGATCGGCCCTGAGCACCGCTGATCGTCATCTAAAGTTCCGATGTGATCCCTGCGCAAACCGTGGCGAATGCCGCTGCCCTGATGCCCCGGCCCGAACGCTCCTTCGTGGCGGTCGCCCCCCCGGGGCCGGGGGGAGGGACGTGGGCGGGGGCGCCGAGCGCCGCCCTCGGCGATGGCGAGATCTTCCTGGCCTACCGCCTGCGCCGCCCGGAGGGGCTGGGACGCGGCTATGCGGTGGTCGTGGCGCGCTCGACGGACGGCGAGCGCTTCGAGACCCTCGCCACCATCGGCCGGGAGGAGTTCGGTGCCGCGTCCCTGGAGCGGCCGGCCCTGGTCGCCGTCCCGGACGGCGGCTGGCGGCTGTACCTGAGTTGCGCCACCCCGGGCACCAAGCACTGGCGCATCGAGATGCTCGAGGCCAGCCATCCCGGGGACTTTGACGCGCGGCGCAGCCGGGTGGTGCTGCCCGGCGACGCCGCCACCGCGGTCAAGGACCCGGTCGTCATCCACGACGGCGACAAGTGGCACCTCTGGGCGTCGGTGCACCCGCTGACCGACCCCGATCACACCGACCGGATGACCGCCGACTACGCGTTCAGCGCCGACGGCGTGACCTGGACCTGGCAGGGAACCGCGCTCAACCCCCGGCCGGGCCGGTGGGACGCCCGCGGCGTGCGCGTCACCGCGGTCCGGATGGCCCCGGGGATGGTCATCGCCTACTACGACGGGCGGGCCAGCGCCGAGGAGAACTTCGCCGAGCGGACCGGCCTCGCCACCGGCGCCGGGCCGTCGGCGCTGGCCGCGCTCAGCCCCGTCGTCCGGTCGCCGCACGGCGACGGTGCCCTGCGCTACCTGTGCGTCGTCGACCTCGGCGACTCCCGCGAGCGTTACTACTACGAGATGGCGCGGGAGGACGGCGCGCACGAACTGCGCACCGAGCTGCGCTGAGCCGGCCGGACCCGCGCCGCGGCCGCGGTCAGAACGCGCGGGGCTGGCCGTTGCGGGCCTGACGCTGCCCGGCGGGCCTGGCCCCCACCAGCCCGCCCGAATCACCGCGCGGCTGCAGCCAGTCGCCGAAGTCCTCGCCGGTGATGACCTCGAGGAGCTTGATGTCGGCCTCGAACCGCGGCAGCAGCGCCTGACGCTGCTGCCAGGTCAGCGGCTGCCGGGGCGTACCTTCCCGCTGCAGGATCCGCTGCAGCGGCCCGGTTACGGCGGACGCGCCGGGCAGGACCTCGCCCGCCGCCGAGACCATGCGCAGCGCCTTGGACACGCCCCGGTGCCACAGCGATCGTTCCGGGTGCGCGGTGACGTTCTCCCGCGGCAGCTCGGTCAAGACCCCCTGCGCCACGCCGAGGAAGCCGCAGATCCGGTCCAGCGCCCCGGCCGGGTCCTCGATCAGGGTCCGGTAGCGGAACACGAGGACCTGCTCCTTGGGGAACACCGAGTAGAGGTGGTCAAGCTGCTCGCCGTAGCGGCCGAGCGCGGTGTAGTGCCAGAAATCGGCCCAGCCCGCGGCGATCCGGGCCGGCTCCTGCCCGCAGGCCAGCACGAAGTCGCCGACGGGATCCAGGCCGGCCGACCACAGGTGGGTCCAGTTCGAGTGCGCCCGCTCCACCGGGTCGCGCAGGATCACGATCAGCCTGGCGTCCGGGATCAGCGCCCGGATGCGAAACTGCGCCTGCCGGTCATACAGGTAGAACGGGGTCGACTCGCCGCGCAGCGTCCCGGCCGGGGCCGGGTCGAACAGCGCCTCGTAGTCCTCGCGCCGCCAGACGTGCTCGCGGTAGGTCGCCGCGTCGCCCGGCCCGCCGCGGGTGGGCGGCGGGCCGTCGGTGAGGAAGAACTTGGGCTCCTTGACCGCTGACATGAAAAGTGAAGGATGCCGCGCGAGTGCCGCGTGCACGGCGGTGGTGCCCGCTTTCGGCGCGCCCGCCACGAAGAAGTCTGGCAGCGCCATGGCCTCTCCAGGGAATTACCAGCCCGAGCCGGTGCCCGAGAAAGCTACTATACCTACTTTGATAGTAGAAATGACCTCCACTAGTCTTCTATACCCACTACCCGGCTTTCGATTCACGACGAACCGGCCGCAGGCGGCGTTACCATCGCGCCATGGTGCCTGAGCCCGCACCGGGCAGATGAAGGCCCGGCCCGGGCGGCTGCTCGAGCCCTGGTTCGCCCCGTTCGGACTCATCAACGGGGCCGCGGTGGGGCTCGCGCCGATCCTGTTTCCCCTGGTGGCCGTCAGGTACGGCGTCGGCCACGTCGGCCTGGTCATGGGAGCCTTCAACCTGGGCGCCTTCGCCGCGCCGCTGACCGGTAACCTGGCCGACCGGTATCACGCCTACCGCCTGCTGGCCATTGGCTGCGCGGCCGTGTCCGCGGTGTCGCTCTGGCTGTTCCCGCTGGCCGGCCCGCCGGCGCAGGTGCTGCTCGCGCTGGCGAACGGCGGCGCGTTCGCGGGCGCGGTGACCGTGGCCAACCTCCTGATCGTCGAGCGCCGCCCGCAGCGCGAGTGGAACCGGCGTCTGGGCTGGCTGGAGACCGTGCTCAGCGTGGGGCAGGGCGGCGGGCTGATCCTCGCGGCCTGGCTCAGCGGGCTGGCCGCGCGCACCGGCCTGCTGATCGCGGCGCTGGTCCCGGCGGCCGCCATCCCGCTGTCGGTCCTTCTGATCCCGCGGGTCACCGGTCGCGCCCCGGCCGTACCGAACGCGCCGGCTCCCGGCGAATCGTCGCCCGGCGCGTCACCTGGCGCGCGGGCCAGCCACCGGCTGGCCTCGGTCGGCCACGTGGGCGAGTGGGGCCCGGCCAGCCCGTCCCGCGTGCACCACCTGCATCAGCAGCGCCGGCCGCTGGAGGCCCTGCACAGCGCGGTGAGGCTGATGCGGGGAGGCTTCGGCTGGATGCTCGCCGCCTGGGTCCCCGCCTACGCGGGCACGGCCATCATCTTCGCGCTGTACCCGGTGCTGTTCTCCCGCGCATTCGGGGTGGCCCCGCGGTCCTCGGCGCTCGCGTTCGCCGTCATCGTGTTCCTGAGCCTGCCGCTGTTCATCGTGGCCGGCCGGCGCTCCCAGCGCCGGGGCCCGGTCAGGGTGATCGCGGCCTCGCTCGCCGCCCGCGTGGTGCTGCTGGCGGCGCTGGCCGCGTTCGCGGCGGTCGGCCACATCCCGGCCGTGCTTCCGCTGGCCGCGTTCAGCGGCATCATGTTCGCCTGGTCGTTCCTGAGCGTGGCCTCACCGGCGCTGACCGGCCAGCTGTGCCATGGCGCCGAAGGGGACGCGCAGGGCTCGCTCAACGCGGCCAGCGGCCTGGCCGGCCTGATCGGCTCGGTCGTCGGCGGCCTGGCCGCGGCCAGCTGGGGCTTCCCGGCCGCCCTGGCCATCGGTTCCGGCGCCGTCCTCGTCGGCCTCACGGTCTTCGCCCTGACCCTCCTGCGGGCCAGGCGGCATTAGCGCCGATTTTCGCGGTCGGTAGTTACCCCCGGCTGACTGAACGGTATCCCGCCGTCGGGTGGCTGCTGTGGTCTGTGTCCAGGGATTTTGTGCGGTGACTTCGCTGTAGGCCACCGTGCGATGGGGTAGGTATCGCTGACTGACCTGGCCATGTGGCCACTGATGTCGCGGCGGACGGCTTGCCGGCGTCCATGACATCCGGGCTCACAGCCCGGTAATTCACGGCGGAATGACCCGATAGCGGCGTGGCTGCGGGCTACCCGGCCGCAGACGTGGTGAACTAGGAGCATCGACCAGTCAGCGAATACCCCTCAGCAGCCTGCCCGGCCCGGCGGGGAATTCTTCCTGCACCCCCAGTCCCCGGCCCACCGGCGGTATGAGGCCCTGCGCGCCTATCTGGCCGAGGGGCTGCCCCCCGACCAGGCCGCCGCCCGGTTCGGCTACACCCCCGCGAGCCTGCTGTCGGCCGTACGGGACTTCCGCGGCGGAGCGCGTGAGTTCTTCGTCACCGGCAAGCCCGGGCCCAAGACCGCGCCGGCCAAGGACGCCGCCCGCCCCCGGATCATCGAGCTGCGCGCCGCCGGGCACTCCATCGACGAGATCGCCGAAGCCCTCGCGGCCGAGGGCACCCCGCTGAACCGGACCGGGATCGCCGAGGTCATCGCCGCCGAAGGCATGCCCCGGCTATGGCGCCGCCCCGACGAGCAGCGCGGCGGTCCGGCCCGGGAGATCCAGGCCCGCGCCGAGGCAGCGGACTTCACCGCTCTGCCCGGACGGGCCGAGACCCGCCTGGCCGGGCTGTTCCTGGCCATCCCGGACCTGATCGAGCTGGGCATCCCGGACCTGGCGGCCGCCGCGGGCTACCCGTCCACCCCGAAGATCCCCGCCCTGTCGTACCTGCTGTCGCTGCTGGCGCTCAAGCTGACCTCCACCCGCCGGGTCTCCCACGTCTACGACATCGCCGCCGACCCCGGCGCGGCCCTGTTCGCCGGGCTGACCGCACTGCCCAAGGCCACCGCGCTGACCACCTACTCCTACCGGCTGCAGCACGCCCGCCAGGCCGCGTTCCTGACCGCGCTGGACAGGGCCGCCATCGCGGCCGGGCTGGCCGACGGCGAGACGCTCAACCTGGACTTCCACGCCGTGATGCACTGGGGCGAGGACCCGGTGCTCGAAAAGCACTACGTGCCCCGCCGGTCCCAGCGCACCCGCTCGGTGCTGACCTTCTTCGCCGAAGACGCCGCCACCCGGACCCTGGTCTACGCCAACGCAGACCTGTCCAAGGCCAGCCAGAACCGGGAGGTCATCGCGTTCGCCGACCACTGGCACAAGGTGACCGGCCGGGACCCGTCGCTGCTGATCTTCGACTCCAAGCTCACCACCCAGGCCGTGCTCGCCGAGCTGGATGACCGGCAGATCGGGTTCATCACGCTGCGTGCCCGCCACCCCGGCATCACCAAGGCCCTGGCCGCCCTCCCTGCCAGCGCATGGACCTCCATGACCCTCGGCCGCGCCGGGAACAAGACCCGCCGCATCCGCGTGCACGACGACCCCGCCGCCCAGCTGTCGGCCTACCCACGGCCGATCCGCCAGCTCGCCGTCACCGGCCTGGGCCACGACCAGCCCACCCTGCTGATCACCAACCGTCCTGAGCTACCGGCCCGGCAGGTGATCGGCTCCTACGCCCGGCGG